>NZ_JBHXTC010000034.1:51997-84154 GCF_042677605.1 Streptomyces sp. NPDC127106
GGGCCCCCGAGCCCCGGCCCGCCGAGGTGACGGCACTGACCTCCGACCTGCACGCCCAGCGTGCCGGGCCCCTCCGGCCGGTCCGTATCGCGGCCCGCCCGTGCTCAGCGGGCCGCGTACTCCACCCGCCCCGGCTCGAACGGCCAGACCTCCGCGAGCCAGCGGGACACCGCCTCGTACAGCGGCCCGTCCAGCGCTGCCCGGTCCGCCCGCACCCAGGAGCTGACGTGCACCGGCCGCGGGCTGCCGCCCTCCTTCGCCGGGTAGACGTACACGCAGCCGATCACGTCGTCGCCGTCCAGGACGCTGTACGTGAACCCGGTCCGGGCCGCGAAGTCCCGCGCGTGCCGGGCCAGGTCGCGCCGGTTGTCCTCGGCGGACATCCCCTCCGGCGGCGGCCACCCCCGCCCCTCGAAGCCGGGCGTGGCCCGCACGTGCGCGATGCTGCCGCCCCAGGCGGCCAGGTCCCGCTCGTTGTGTTCCTCCCCGAGCGGCTCCAGCCGGAACCCCTCCCCGGCCAGCTCCAGGGGCACGTCGAAGTCGTCGGGCACGAAAGCCTCTTGATCGCTCATGCCCCGACCCTAGGCGCCCGCCCGTCGCGCGCCGCCACCGAATTTCCACCGGATTCGACGAGCGCCCCGGCATCCCTGCGGCCCGTGCGACACCCCCGCCGGGCGGCGATGCGGCAGACTGGAGGTTTGGCCGCGCGGGGTGCACCCAAGTCAGGCGGCCTTTGCTGGAAGGGGCACACGCCAGGTGAATGGTCCGCTGATCGTCCAGAGCGACAAAACCCTCCTGCTGGAGGTCGACCACGAGCTCGCCGGGGCGGCGCGCCGTGCCATCGCGCCCTTCGCCGAGCTGGAGCGGGCGCCCGAGCACATCCACACCTACCGGATCACCCCGCTCGGCCTGTGGAACGCCCGGGCCGCGGGGCACGACGCCGAGCAGGTCGTCGACGCGCTCGTCGAGTACTCCCGCTACCCCGTCCCGCACGCCCTCCTCGTCGACGTCGCCGAGACCATGGCGCGCTACGGCCGCCTCACCCTCTCCAAGCACCCCGTGCACGGCCTGGTGCTGACGACCACGGACCGGCCGGTGCTGGAGGAGATCCTGAAGTCCAAGCGGATCACCCCGCTGGTCGGCGCCCGCATCGACGCAGACACCGTCGTCGTGCACCCCTCCGAGCGCGGCCAGATCAAGCAGACCCTCCTCAAGCTGGGCTGGCCCGCCGAGGACCTCGCCGGCTACGTCGACGGCGAGGCGCACTCCATCGAGCTGGAGGAGGACGGCTGGGCCCTGCGCCCGTACCAGCAGCAGGCCGTGGAGGGCTTCTGGCACGGCGGTTCGGGCGTGGTCGTGCTGCCCTGCGGTGCCGGCAAGACGCTGGTCGGCGCGGGGGCCATGGCCAAGGCCAAGGCGACCACGCTGATCCTGGTCACCAACACGGTCTCGGCCCGCCAGTGGAAGCACGAGCTGGTCCGCCGGACCTCGCTCACCGAGGACGAGATCGGCGAGTACTCCGGCACCCGCAAGGAGATCCGGCCCGTCACCATCGCCACCTACCAGGTCCTCACCACGAAGCGGAAGGGCGTCTACCCGCACCTGGAGCTCTTCGACTCCCGCGACTGGGGCCTGATCCTCTACGACGAGGTGCACCTGCTGCCGGCGCCGGTGTTCAAGTTCACCGCCGACCTGCAGGCCCGCCGCCGGCTCGGCCTGACCGCCACCCTGGTCCGCGAGGACGGCCGGGAGTCCGACGTGTTCTCGCTGATCGGGCCGAAGCGGTTCGACGCGCCGTGGAAGGAGATCGAGGCACAGGGCTACATCGCCCCGGCGGACTGCGTCGAGGTCCGGGTGAACCTCACCGAGTCGGAGCGGCTCGCGTACGCGACCGCCGAGACGGAGGAGAAGTACCGCTTCTGTGCGACGACGGCGACCAAGCGGAAGGTGACCGAGGCCCTGGTGCGCAGGCACCGCGGCGAGCAGACCCTCGTCATCGGGCAGTACATCGACCAGCTCGACGAGCTCGGCGAGCACCTGGACGCGCCCGTCATCAAGGGCGAGACCTCCAACGCGCAGCGGGAGAAGCTCTTCGACGCCTTCCGCGAGGGCGAGATCAGCGTGCTGGTCGTGTCGAAGGTCGCGAACTTCTCCATCGACCTGCCCGAGGCGACCGTCGCCATCCAGGTGTCCGGCACCTTCGGCTCCCGCCAGGAGGAGGCCCAGCGCCTGGGCCGCGTGCTGCGCCCGAAGGCGGACGGCCACGAGGCCCGCTTCTACTCGGTCGTCGCGCGCGACACCATCGACCAGGACTTCGCCGCGCACCGGCAGCGGTTCCTGGCCGAGCAGGGCTACGCCTACCGGATCATGGACGCCGACGAGCTCCTCGCCGCCGACTGAACCGGCTGCGGCTGCGGCTGCACCTGCGACCGGACCGCCGGCGGGGCGGGCGGGTGACCGCCGGCGGGCGCGGTCCCGCCCGCCCGACCGGGCCCGGGCATCGGTACGCGTACGGCCGCCGGTGCGGGTACGAGTGCGCGGATCGCCCGGGCCAGGAAGGCGAGCAGGGGCACGGCCCAGACCCACAGGTGCGGCCAGTACAGCAGCAGGCCGGGGCCGGCCACGCTCAGCAGGTGGTCCCAGAACTCGGCGGATTCCCGCGGCAGCACCAGCAGCCCCAGCAGCCCGGTGCCGGTGAACGCGGCCAGCGCCGTCAGCCCCGCCCGGACCCGCCCGGTCAGCAGCAGGTACGGGATGAACACCGCCGGGGTCAGGGTGATCCCGGCGGCCGTCCCCAGGGCGAACCCCCTGCCGAGGGCGGCCTCGCGGCGGCCCAGGTCCCACAGGACCAGGCAGGCGAGCGCCAGGCTGACCTGCCCCGGCAGCAGCCCCTGGAACAGCGGCTCGACCCACAGCCCGGCAATGGTGGCGGCCAGCACCGGGCCGGGCCGGGCCCGCAGGCCGACGAGGCGGCAGGACAGCAGGATCAGCAGGATCAGCAGGCCGGCGTTGCCGAGCACGAAGACGGCCTTGAGGACACCGGGCGGCAGCCATGCGGCCGGCGTGAACAGGATCGCGGCGAACGGCGGGTAGGCGGCGGGCGGACGCCACTCGGTTCCCGAAATCCCGACGACGGCCTCGACGAGGGCATCGGCAACCGGAATGCGCAGCACGATGCAGAGCACGCCCAAGGTGAGCAGCGAGCCCGTGACCAGCACGCCGGCCAGGGGCGACGGGGCGAGAAGGGGATGGAGAGGGTGGAGGGGGTGGAGACGCCGGATCACGGGCGTGACCCTAATGGATCAACGGCGGGACCCCACCGGTATCCGGCCAGCGGGGCGGCCTCGGCGGGCTTCCGGGCCAGAAGGCCGGGAAGCACCGAAGCGGAACCGGCTCGGACGGCGGACGCGGCCGATGGCGCACACGGGGCCCACGGCGTGCCTGGCGTGCACGGCGTGCACGGGGCGACTGGGGCAGGCCGCCGTCCGGTCGTCAGCGGCGTATGACGGCTGCGTCCTCGCCGTACTCGCCGTACTCGCCGAAGACGACGACGCTCACGGCCGCCGCGGCGAAGACCTTCACGGCGCGCAGGACGTTGCCGACGACGTGGCGGTGGCGGGTCTCGGAAGTGGCGGTGGCGCCGCTCGGGCGGCCACCGTGGACCGGGCTGAAGGTTGCGGTGCTCATGTCTCCATGGTGCGTTCAAGACCCCGTCCCGCGCATCGCTCCCGGGGCGGAATCCCGAGGGCCCCCGTCTACGACCGACGTCCCATGCCGACCCCTACGGCCCACTCTGAGGTCTGACACCCCGGGGTACGACACCCGGACGGCGGACGGCTCACCCGGGGCCTCCCGCCCGGAACCTCGGGCCCTGGAAATCCGTTCGCGCCGTGCGGGGCCCCTGACTACAATCTCCGCTCTTGCCGCCTCCCGCCGCCGTATCGGGGAGAGCGCCCACCGGTCGGAACCGGCGGGCACGCGTGGCCCCACCGGCCGCGCAACCGATCACGCCACCGACCTGCAGACCAGCCGCTGGAGGCAGTCCCGTGCCCGCGCACGCCCCCGAGCCCGCCGCCGCCCCGGCCCCGGCCACCGCCCCGGTACCGGCCCCGGCCACCGCCCCGGCCACCGCGACGATGACCGCCCCGGCCGCCGAGGCGAACCCCCTCGCCCGCGAGCAGGCCCACCTCGCCTCCTCCCGCGCCGCCCTGCGCGCCATGCGCGAGGACGTCGAGGCCCTCGACATCCGCGACGTCACCGCGAACTGGGTCAACGCGATCGTCCTCCAGGCCCAGATCGACGACCGCATCAAGGCCCTCGCCGACCTCGCCCACACGCCCCTCTTCTTCGGCCGCCTCGACTACCTGCACGCCCCCGGCGCGGAGCTCGCCGAGGGCGCCGAGGGCGAGCAGTTCTACATCGGCCGCCGCCACGTCCACGACGCCGACGGCGACCCCATGGTCATCGACTGGCGCGCCCCCGTCTCCCAGCCCTTCTACCGCGCCTCCAAGAAGGACCCCCAGGACGTCGCCCTGCGCCGCCGCTTCGGCTACACCGGCGGCGAGCTCACCGCGTACGAGGACGAGCACCTCTCCGATCCCGCCGAGGCGGCCGGCGTCAGCAAGCTGCTCCAGCAGGAGATCGAGCGGCCGCGCGTCGGCCCGATGCGCGACATCGTCGCCACGATCCAGCCCGAGCAGGACGAGATCGTCCGCTCCGGACTCTCCGGTTCCGTCTGCGTCCAGGGCGGCCCCGGCACCGGGAAGACCGCCGTCGGCCTGCACCGCGTCGCCTACCTGCTGTACGCGCACCGCGAGCGGCTCGCCCGCACCGGCACCCTCGTCATCGGCCCGAACCGGTCCTTCCTCCGGTACATCGAGCAGGTCCTGCCCGCCCTGGGCGAGCTGGAGGTCAAGCAGGCCACCGTCGAGGACCTGGTCACCCGCGACGGCCTGGAGGTCCGCGGCGCCGACGCGGCCGCCACCGCCGTCGTCAAGGGCGACGCCCGCATGGCCGAGGTGCTGCGCCGCGCGGTCCGCTCGCACGTCAGCGAGCCCGCCGAACCCCTGATGGTGGTCCGCGGCTCGCGCCGCTGGCGGGTCCCCGCGTACGAGCTCCAGGAGATCGTGGCCGAGCTGCAGGAACGGGACATGCGCTACGGGGCCGCCCGCGACGCGCTCCCGCAGCGCGTCGCGCACGCCGTGCTCGTCCGGATGGAACAGGCGGGCGAGGCGCCCGACGATCGGGTGCAGGACGCGGTCGCGCGCAACGCCGCCGTAAAGGCCCTGGTCAAGGCCGTGTGGCCGGCCGTGGACCCGGCGAAGCTGGTACTGCGGCTGCTGTCCGACGCGGAGTTCCTCGCCGCGCATGCGGACGGGGTCCTGTCGCAGGAGGAACAGGCCCTCCTGCTGTGGGCCAAGCCGGCGCGGAGCGTGAAGTCGGCGAAGTGGTCGCCGGCGGACCTGGTCCTGATCGACGAGGCGGCGGACCTGGTGGAGCGCACGCCCTCGCTGGGCCACGTCGTCCTCGACGAGGCCCAGGACCTGTCCCCCATGCAGTACCGGGCGGTCGGCCGCCGCTGCACGACCGGCTCCGCGACGGTCCTGGGTGACCTCGCGCAGGGCACCACGCCGTGGGCGACCCGCGACTGGGCCGAGGCCCTCGGGCACCTGGGCAAGCCGGAGGCGGCGCTGGAGGAGCTGACGGCGGGCTTCCGCGTGCCGCGCGACGTGATCGCGTACGCCTCCCGGCTACTGCCGTCGATCTCCCCGGGGCTGACGGCGGTCTCGTCCGTCCGCGAGACCCCGGGCTCACTGGCGGTGACACCGGTCGCCGAGGCCGACGGGCTGACCGCAGCGGTGGTGGCCGCCTGCCGGGACTCGCTGGAGCGGGAGGGCTCGATCGGCCTGATCGCGGCCGACGCCCGGATCCCGGACCTGGCCTCGGCCCTGGAGACGGCCGGGCTGGCCTGGCTGTCGCCGGGCGAGGAGACCACCGCCCGGACCCGGCTGACGCTGGTGCCGGCGTCGCTCGCGAAGGGCCTGGAGTACGACTACGTCGTACTGGACGAGCCCGCCGCGATCGTCGCGGGCGAACCCGACGAGCGGACCGGCCTGCGCCGCCTGTACGTGTGCCTCACCCGCGCCGTCTCCGGCTTGACCACCCTCCACGCCGCCCCGCTGCCGCCTGCCCTGACCGCCTGACCCAGCCGCCCGGGGCCGGGCCGGACTGCCTGACGGGGCTGCTTCGGAGGTGCGGCGGGGTGGTGCAGCCGGCCGGTCAGGACAAGGCAGCGCGCCACTGCTCGACGGCGGCGGACGAGACCGGGTGCGCCCATCCGGCGGGCCGGGCCGCGCCGCCGATGTGGAAGCCGTCGATCCCGGCCCCGCGCAGCACCGGTACGTGCTCCAGCGTCAGCCCGCCCCCGACCAGCAGCTGGGCCCCGTACCCCGGCTCGCCCCGCCGCGCCGCCTCGGCCAGCAGCACCGGGAGGCCCTCCTCGACGCCCGCCGCCGATCCGGCCGTCAGGTAGGTGTCCAGCCCGGGCAGGTCCGCGAGCGCCTTGCGCAGCTGGTCGCGGTCGGCGGCCCGGTCGATCGCCCGGTGGAAGGTCCACCGGCAGCCGGCCAGCTCCGCCGTGACGGCCTCGACGGCGGCCAGGTCAGGGCTGCCGTCCGGGGCCAGGAACCCGAGGACGAACTCCTCGGCCCCCTCGGCCCGCAGCGCCCGGGCCTGCGCGGCCAGCCGGTCCACGTCCTCCGCCGTGCCCGCCGAGAAGCCGTCCGCCGACCGGAGCATCACGCGCAGGGGGATGCCGACCGCCGCCCTGATCGCCGCGAAGGTCTCGCGCGAGGGGGTGAGCCCGTCGGCGGCCATGTCGCTGACCAGTTCCAGTCGGTCCGCCCCACCGGCCTGGGCCGCGACCGCGTCCTCCACGTCGAGGGCGATCACCTCCAGGACTGCACGGTTGCTCATTGGGCCCATCTCCTCGGGAAAGCTGCTGATCGGAAAAATAGGTCTAGTCCAATATCCAGGGTACGGGCCGTTCCCACCCTTCACCAGCACCTTCACGCCACCCCACAATGTCCGCATGGACATCGACACGGACACGGACATGGGCGCGGGCGCAGGCGCGGGCGCGGGCGCGGGCGCAGGCGCGGACGCGGGCGCGGGCGCAGGCGCGGACGCGGGCGGGGAAGCCGGCACGGTCGCCGCCCCCGCCACCGCCCGGCTGCGCGACCGCTGGCACGCGACCGCCACCGCGGCCGGCGCCCCCGCCGACCGGGACCCCGCCCCGTACGCCGACCGCCTCCTCACCGCCTGGGCGGAGCCGCAGCGCCGCTACCACACCACCGCGCACCTGGCCGACGTACTCGACCGGATCGACGTCCTCGCCCCGCACGCCGCCGACCCCGCCGCCGTGGAGCTCGCCGCCTGGTTCCACGACGCCGTCTACCGCCCCGACCGCTCCGAGAACGAGGAGCGCAGCGCCGCCCTCGCCGAGCGCGCCCTGCGGGAACTCGGCCTGCCCGAGCGCCGCACCGCCGAGGTGGCCCGCCTCGTCCGGCTCACCGTCACCCACGACCCCGCCCCCGGCGACACCAACGGCGAGGTGCTCTGCGACGCCGACCTGGCCGTCCTCGCCGGCGACCCCGACGCCTACGCGGCCTACGTCGCCGCCGTCCGCGAGGAGTACGGATTCGTCCCCGAGGACGCCTTCCGCGCCGGCCGGGCTGCCGTCCTGCGCCAGCTGCTGGACCTGCCCCGGCTCTTCCGCACCCCGCACGGCACCGCGCACTGGGAAGCCCGGGCCCGCCGCAACCTGGCCGCGGAACTCGCCGACCTCACGGACCCGGCCGCCGGGGAATGAGATCCACTTCGGGCCGGTTCGTGAAGGACATGCCCGAAGCCCCCGCCGCCCCCGCAGCCGCCCGGACCACCGAACCCGCCGCCGAACCCGCCGCCGAACTCGCCGCCCGCACCCGCATGCCCGTCGCCGTGTACGTCCTCGGCCTGTCCGTCTTCGCCCTCGGCACCAGCGAGTTCATGCTCTCGGGTCTCCTGCCGCCCGTCGCCGACGACCTGGGCGTGAGCATCCCGCAGGCCGGCCTGCTCATCTCCGCCTTCGCGATCGGCATGGTCGTCGGCGCGCCGCTGCTGGCCGTGGCCACCCTGCGGCTCCCCCGCCGCACCACCCTGATCTCACTCATCAGCCTCTTCGGGCTCGGGCAGGTCGCCGGCGCGCTCGCGCCCACGTACGAGCTGCTGTTCGCCTCCCGCGTGGTGTCCGCCCTCGCCTGCGCCGGCTTCTGGGCGGTCGGCGCGGCCGTCGCCATCGCGATGGTCCGGCAGGACCAGCGGGCCCGCGCCATGGCCGTCATGATCGGCGGGCTGTCCATCGCCAACGTCCTTGGCGTCCCGCTGGGCGCCTTCCTCGGCGAGCACCTCGGCTGGCGCTCCGCGTTCTGGGCGGTCGGCGCCGCCTCCGCGGTCGCCCTGGCCGGCATTCTGGCCCTCGTCCCGCGGATCCCGCTGCCCGCCGAGCGGCCCACCCTCCGGCGGGAGCTGCGCATCTACCGCGACCGGCAGGTGTGGCTGTCCATCGGCATCACGGCTCTCGCCGCGGGCGGCGTCTTCTGCACCTTCAGCTACCTGTCGCCGCTGCTCACCGACGTCGCCGGCCTGGACTCCGGCTGGGTGCCGTGGGTGCTCGTCCTGTTCGGGCTGGGCGCGCTGGCCGGGACCACGGCCGGCGGCCGGTACGCCGACGCGCGCCTCTTCGCGGTGATGCTGTGGGGCATCACCGCCTCCACCGCCTTCCTCCTCGCGCTCGCGCTGCTGGCCCCGGTGGCCGCGGCGGCCGTCGCCCTGTCCTTCCTGCTCGGGTTCTCGACCTTCTTCACCGCCCCCGCCCTCAACGCCCGCATGTTCAACGTCGCCGGAGCCGCCCCCACCCTGGCCGGGGCGACCACCACCGCCGCGTTCAACCTCGGCAACACGGGCGGCCCGTGGCTCGGCGGCACCGTCATCGACGCCGGCCACGGCTTCACCGCCACCGCCTGGGCGGGCGCCGCCATGACGGTCACCGCGGTCGCCCTCGGCCTGATCGCCCTCCGCCTGGACCGCCGTACGCCGCCCCGCCCGACCCGCGTCGTCGCCTCGTCGGCCGACCCCCGCCCGACCCCCGCCCCGACCCGGACCGCAGCGGAATGCTCGCCCACCACGTGACCGTCAGGGGTGGGGGACTGCTGGCGAGTGACTGCGCATGGCGCGTTCTGGCGCATACGAGTCACCGCACACCGGGCGGTCGCCTACCGCATCCACCACGATCCGGACCGCGAACTCCTGCTCACTGATTAGGAACGGTACTTGAACGTCTGCGAGCGCCCGGTCACGGTCGGGTTGGTCACGGCCTTCGGCGGACTGTCGCCCTTGCGGGTGACAGCGACGTGCACGTCGTATTCGGTGCCCGAGGTGAGCTGCATGCTGACCTCCGCCGTCCGCCGTTCAACCGTGGGGCCGGCTCGGAACGACCAGCTCGCCGGCGCACCTGCGGGATACAGGTACTTGTTGCCCGTCTTGGTGCTGAGCCAGAGGTACACGGTCACGTCTGTCGGGGGCGTGGCGGCGACCTCGGCGACCATGGTGACCTTCCCGCCGTCGAGGACGTAGCAGGGGGCCGCGGTGACGTGCTCGCCCGCGTACGTGCCGTACGTGCCGGCGCACGACGGCTTGGCAACGGAAGCGGGCGCCGCGGCCTGCCCCGAAGGCGAGGGCGTACCGGGCGCCGCCGGTGAGCCCGCCGATGAAGGGCTGCCGGATCCCGTCGTGCTCGGCGACGGCGACGGCGACGCGGATGCCGCCACCGCGGGAGCGGAAGCGGATCCGGATGCCCCCGCCGCCCCGGAAGTGGCAGCCGAGGGCTTCCCGTCCTCCCCGCCGCCCCCGCCCGGCAGCCCCGTGAGCGCCACGGCCGCCACCGCCGCGGTCGCCACCGCCGCAGCAGCGATCCCGCCCCGGACCACGGCCCGCCGGCGGCCCGCCGGCCGACTCGGGGCAGCAGCCGCAGGCCCGCCCGACCCGGCGGCCGGGGCCGCGGGCGGGACCGGGACCGGGACCGGAACCGGGTCCGGACCCGGGACCGGGGCTTGCGGCTGCGGCTGCGGCTGCGGCTGTGCGCCCGGAACCTCTTCGGCCGGGCCGGGGGCGATCTCCTCCATGTCGCCGCCGAAGGACCGGACCACCCAGGTCACCGGCGTCTGGACGGGCCGCCGGCCGAGCCGGCGGCCGGCGAAGTGCTCCTTGACGTGCGCCACCAGGGCGTCGAGGTCGGGAGCCAGGCCCGGCGAGTGCCGCTCCAGCCAGTCCAGGACGGCGGCCGAGAACATGCCCCGCTGGTCGGCCCCGACCTGCACGGCCGCCTGCCCGACCGCGGCGGCCAGCAGCATGAACTGCTCCACCGCCGCCCGCTGCCCGGCCGGGAAGGAGGCGACGGTCGGCGTCCCCACCCGCTTGCGGTTCTCGATGAACGTCGCGCACGCGTCCACCAGGAACATCTGCCGCCGATACCCCGCGACGTCCGGCCGGCTCAGGTGCTCGCGCAGGTCGGTCAGGTCGATGCAGCGCGGGTCCTCGTTGGTGACGTCCGGGCAGAGCAACAGTCTGCGCTCCCCACGCCCCAGCAGGCCGTGCCCGCCCCAGTAGACGAACAGGACGTCGCCCTCGGGCACGTCCGCGCGGCTCCTCGGCGCCAGGGCATTCATGATCACGTCACGGGATCCGGCGAACGTGATCCCGAGATCCAGCTGCTGCGCCTGCTCGTTGAGCGCCTGCCACGACTCCTTCAGCGGCGTCAGCAGCAGCGTGATGTTGTCCTTCGGCACCCCGCGCATGCGCAGCCAGCGGGCGAACCGCATCGCGTCGGCGGCCGCACCCGGCAGGTTGAGGTCCTCGATGTACTTGAAGTGCTCGATTCCGACCACGACGGCGTGCACGCGCGCCGGATCGGGGGCGATCGTCTCCACCATGTCTCAGCTCAGCCACGTCTCGACGGCGTCCCAGACCTCGGGGTTCGACCAGTACGTCGTGTGCGCCCACGGGAAGGGCTGCCGGTTGTTCACCCGGTGGTCGCTCGCCCGGTCCGGGAACACCTTCCCCGCCTGGTACGAGAGCAAGTCGCGCTCGTCGTAGATGTTCAGCCACTTCGCCGGGAAGTGCGGCGGCAGGGTCTCGGGGTGTTCGAGCGAGACGAGGGCGCCGATCTCGTAGAAGTACGGCGCCTGCGAGCCCACCGTGATCAGCTGGTCCACCCGCTCCAGCCGCTCCTGCACCAGCAGGTCGACGCAGGCGATCCCGCCGAGGCTGTGCGCGATCAAGGTGATCCGGTCCCCCGGCGTGTTCTCCACCGTCCGCCGGATCTGGTCCCGTACCCCCTGACCACGGGCCTGGTACCGCAGGATGTCCCCCAGCGCCGGGAGGGCCGCGTCGCCCCACGCCCCGCGCCGGCGGCGGCCCCGCCAGCCGACGGGCGCGAGCAGCGCCTTCCCCAGCAGCCCCTTGAGGGACCGGCCTTCCGCGTACAGGTCGTCGCCGAGCGAGGCGAGCAGCGCATCGCGCACGATGCCGGAGACCTCCACCCCCCGCTCGGACGCCAGTGTGTGGGTCATGGCCATGACGGCGCGGGCCACGGCGCGCCGGTGCTCGGTCCCGTCCTCGTCGACGGTCGCGGCCGCGTCCTGGAGCTCGGGTGCCCGCACCACCGCCCGCAGGGCCTCCGTGAAGTCCTTCTCCAGGCCGCGTGCCGCGAAGGCGTCCACGACCTCCGGGGACGGCTCGTACTCGGTGATGTCGGCGAGGAACAGCTCGGACGGCGGCAGCCCGACCCCCAGCCCCGCCTCGCCGGCGGACTGAAGGCCCAGCAGCCGCAGCTCGTACCAGGGGTCCCCGTACAGGACGTCCCAGACGGCGATCTCGTCGTCGTCCTCGCGCGTTCCGCCCCGCGACTGCCGGTAGCGGGGTACGGAGTCCCCGTCGAGCGCCATCGCGGCGCCCTGCTCCCGTCCCCAGAAGCAGCCGCGGACCTCCAGCCCCGGCCGGATCCGGTCGAGGTTGTCCCGGACGGCGGCGAAGCCCTCCTTGTACGAGGCCTCCCGTACTCCCGTCCCGTGTACGAACAGCACTGACCGACGCACGATCCCCCTCAGGCCGCAGCGAGTCGACGGACAGACGAAACGGCGGTCATCCTAATGCAGCACATCCTTCTGGCCGCCTGGCATATGACAGATCATCACACTGACAGGCATGGGGCAGGCGCGTCCGTCCGCCCGCGACACCGGAAGCGCTGGACGACGGGCGACGGGGCCCGGGGTCACGCCGGGCGGCCCTTCGGGCGGCGGAGACCGGCCTCCACCAGGAGGCGGACGACCTCCTTGCTGCCGACCTCCACCGCGCCCGCCCGGACGGCGTCCGCGTACCGGGACTCGGGCACGTCGTAGTGATCACCGTCGAAGGCCCTCGGCGGGCAGCCGATCGACGCCGCGAAGGCGTGCAGTTCCTCGTACGAGACGTCGCTGATCAGGTGCGACCACATGCGGCCGTGACCCGGCCAGGTCGGCGGGTCGATGTAGAGCGTCACCGGCGCCTCACAGGCCGCCGCCGAAGCCGCCCGGGCCGATCACCGGCCCGAGGCCGCCCACCGCGGCGACCTTCACACCCGCCTTGGCGCACACCCAGTGCGGGTCGGGCCCCAACTCGGGCTCCACGTCCAGCGCGTGCGGGTCGCCGTGCGAGCAGACCGGGCACAGGGGCCAGCGGCCGTACTTCTCCAGCAGCGCGTCCTGCACGTCCTGGGCGACGAGCCCGGCCAGGTAGTCGACCCCCTCCGGCCACTGCTCCACCCACCACCGGCGGTGCGTGACCGAGTCCTCGACGAGGGAGACGACATCAGCCTCGGCGACCTGGCCCGCGACGAGATCGGCGAGGACGAGGGCACGGGCGGCGTGCAACGCCTGTTCCAGGGGGGTTGCATGGTCCATGCGCCCATTGTGAACCCGGACCGGCCCGCTGGCGAAGACCCTCTTTCATTCTGGATTGTTTGGATTTCCACCAGTTCAGGAGCCTTATGGCGTATTGACCATGTTCCGGGCCGAAAATACATTTCGGGCATGAGCGAGGCCGCGAAGGAAACCTCCAGCCCGTCCGCGTCGCCGCCACCCCTCCGGGCGCGCCCGCGCCGCCTCGCCCCCGGCCGCCGCCCGCTCGTCGGCGTCGCGCAACGGACGCACGGGAGTGCGGTAGCCGCCCCCGTCGCCCCCTTCGCCGTCCCCACCGCCACCACCGCCCCCACCGCCACCGCGGCCACGACCGCCCCCGCCGCCCCGGACGGGGCACTCGCCGCGCGCCACCGCACCACCGAACCGCCCGCACCCGCCCCGCCCCCCCGCCCCAGGAGACCGGCCCGTGACCGCCGACGCAGCCGCCCCCGACGCCGCCACCACCCCCGACGCCACCACCGACCACACCCGCACCGCGCTGCGCGCCCAGCTCGACGGGCTGACCACCGAGGCCTTCCGTCCCGAACTCGCCGAGATCGACCGCCGGACCACCCTCGAAATCGCCCGCACCATGAACGACGGCGACGCCGCCGTCCCGGCCGCCGTCGCCGCCCAGCTGCCCCGCATCGCCGCCGCGATCGACGCCATCGCCGCGCGCATGGCCCGCGGCGGCCGACTGGTGTACGCCGGCGCCGGAACCGCCGGCCGGATCGGCGTCCTGGACGCGAGCGAGTGCCCGCCCACCTTCAACACCGACCCCGGCCAGGTCGTCGGCCTGATCGCGGGCGGCCCCTCCGCCGTGCTCCGCTCCGTCGAGGGCGCCGAGGACTCCGCCGCACTCGCCGCCGCCGACCTCACCGCCCTCGCACTGACCAGGGACGACACCGTCGTCGGCATCTCCGCCTCCGGCCGCACCCCGTACGCGGTCGGCGCCGTCGAGTTCGCCCGCACCCGCGGCGCCCTCACCGTCGGCCTGTCCTGCAACACCGGCTCCGCGCTCGCCACGGCCGCCGAGCACGGCATCGAGGTCGTGGTCGGCCCGGAGCTGCTGACCGGCTCGACCCGCCTCAAGGCCGGCACCGCGCAGAAACTCGTCCTGAACCTCATCTCGACCATCACGATGATCCGGCTCGGGAAGACGTACGGGAACCTCATGGTCGACCTGCGCGCCTCCAACGAAAAGCTGCGCGCCCGCTCCCGCCGCATCGTGGCCCTGGCCACCGGAGCCGGCGACGAGGAGGTCGAAGCCGCGCTCACCGCCGCCGGCGGCGAGGTGAAGGCCGCCATCCTGGTCGTCCTCGGCGGCGTCGACGGCCCGGCGGCGGCCGGGCTGCTGTCCGCCGCGCGCGGCCACCTGCGCGTCGCCCTCGCCGAGGCCACCGCCGCCGCCCGCTGACACCGCCCCCGCCGACGTCCCCCGCCGACGTCCCCCGGCGCCGTCGCCCCGGCCGCCGTCACGCCGCGGACGTCACCCCCACCGACCGCCCGCACCTCCCGTCCCCGACGACGCAAGGCAACCGCCCATGCCCGAAGACAAGAACCGCGCCACAGCCGCCGCGATCCTCCCCCTGGTCGGCGGCCCGGACAACATCACCTCGATCGCGCACTGCATGACCCGCCTGCGCATCGGCCTGCGCGACCGCTCCCGCGTGGACGACGACGCCCTGAAGGCGCTGCCCGCCGTCCTCGGGGTCGTCGAGGACGACACGTACCAGATCGTGCTGGGGCCCGGGGCCGTCGCCCGTGTCACCCCCGAGTTCGAGGCCCTCGTGGCGCAGGCCCGCCAGGCGGCACCGGCCGCCTCCGCCACTCCGCCCGCCGTCGCCCCGCCGGCGGCGGGCGGCGCCGTCACCGCCGAGGAACTCGCCGACCGGGGCGCGGCCCTCAAGCAGGCCCAGAAGGCCCGGAACAGCACCCCCGTCAAACTGGCCCTGCGCCGCATCGCGAACATCTTCGTCCCGCTGATCCCGGCCCTCATCGGCTGCGGCATCATCGCCGGCCTGAACGGCCTCCTCGTCAACACCGGCTGGCTGCCCGGCGCCGTCCCGGCCCTCGCCGCGATCGCCTCCGGCTTCATGTCCCTGATCGCCGTGTTCGTCGGCCACAACACGGCCAAGGAATTCGGCGGCACCCCCGTCCTGGGCGGCGCCGTCGCCGCCATCATCGTCTTCCCCGGCGTCGCGAAGATCGACGCCTTCGGCCACCAGCTCTCCCCCGGCCAGGGCGGGGTCCTCGGCGCCCTGGCCGCCGCCCTCCTCGCCGTCCAGGTGGAGAAGTGGTGCCGCACCTGGGTCCCGGAAGCCCTCGACAACCTGGTCACGCCGACGCTGACCGTCCTCGTCGCCGGCCTGGTCGCCCTGTTCGGCCTGATGTTCGTCGCCGGGGAGGTCTCCGCCGCCATCGGCGCCTTCGCCACCTGGCTCCTGCACACCGGAGGCTCCTTCGCCGGCCTCGTCCTGGGCGGCCTGTTCCTCCCGCTGGTGATGCTGGGCCTGCACCAGGCCCTGATCCCCATCCACACCACCCTCATCGAGCAGACCGGCTACACCGTCCTCCTCCCCATCCTCGCCATGGCCGGTGCGGGCCAGGTCGGCGCCGCCGTCGCCGTCTACTGCCGCCTCCCGCACAACCGCAGCCTGCGTACGACGATCAAGTCCGCGCTCCCCGCCGGATTCCTCGGGGTCGGCGAGCCGCTGATCTACGGCGTCTCGCTGCCGCTGGGCCGCCCCTTCGTCACCGCCTGCGTCGGCGGAGCGGCCGGGGGCGCGTTCATCGGCCTGTTCAACCAGCTCGGTGTCGCCTTCGGCTCCACCGCCATCGGCCCGTCCGGGTGGGCGCTGTTCCCACTGCTCGACGGCCGTTCCGGCATGGGCCTCACCATCGCCATCTACGCGGGCGGCCTCGCGGTCGGCTACCTGGTCGGATTCCTGGCCACCTATTTCTTCGGTTTCACCCGCCAGATGCTGACGGACCTGAACGCCGACCCGGGTGCAATTCCGGCCACGGCCCCGCCGGCCACGCAGCCGGCTATGGCGTAAGTATGGATCCGGCGGAGAAACTGCCGACATGCAGCTCCCCGCCGAAGCCGTCGCCGCCACCGCCGTGCTGGAAGTCGTACGCCTGACCACCCGTCCCGAGCGCTACGGCGATCCCATGAGCGGCCCCGTCATCACCCGCTGGACCGGCCGACAGGCCGCCGACTCCCTTGAGTTGATCTCGTCCATGCCGCCCGGCGACCCCCGCCTGTGCTTCGCGCCGGGCTGGGGCCTGCGGGCGTACGGCCCCGCCCACGAGCCCCTGTTCGAGCTGATCTTCTGCTTCAGCTGCCACCACGGCTGGCTGTGGGGCCGGGCCGTCCCGGAGGAGCTGGCCTTCGACACCATCTCGGGCAACACCGCCGAGGCGGACGCCCTGCTGGCCCACTTCCGCGACGCCGCCTGACGTTCGGTCGACCGACCGGCCGCCGCCCTCCCCTCACCCCTCCCCGGCCGCGGCCCGCAAGAACCCGACGAGGTCCCCCGGCCCGTAGCCGAGCTCGGGGCCGCGCTCTGCGGCCATCAGCAGCAGCTGGCCCACGATCTCCGCCCCCCCCATCCGTCGGGCCCGTCCGCGGACCACTCCCCGACCTTCTCGATCCCGAGGTCGGACAGGAACAACCCGTACCGGGCCCGCACCTCCCCGCACAGCCCCGCCACCGCGTCCAGCAGCCGCGCCCCGGGCCGCTCGCAGCGGAGCGCGAAGCGGCCGTCGACCTCCTCGACCGTGCATCCCGTCGGCGGATCCGCCTTGATCTGCGCATACCTCGGATCGTCGAATTTCGGCCAGCTGTCGACGGGCGCATGAACGAGTGTGAACCGGTGCCAACCGGGCGGCGGAGGCGGCTGCGGCCGCCAGCCCGTCAGCCCGAACGCCTCGTGGACCAGGGCCGTGGCCTCGTCCGCCGTCCCGGCCGTCTGCCGCACCCGGCGCGCCCCGTCGTCCCCGACGGCCGTCCACAACCCGCTCGTCCCATCCCGCTCCACGCGCACCGAGAGCCCCATGCCGTTCCTCCTCCATCCGGGGCCGACCAGTTCCTGCTCCGGCCGGCCCAGCTTCCACGCGAGCTCGGACTCCCACGACCGGGACACCTCGAAGAGCCCCTGCAACACGGCCTCGACCCGCCGCCGCTCGGCGTCCGCCCCGCTCACGCGGGATGCGCCTTCTCGTGCAGGACGGCTGCCAGCCGGAGGGCGGTGTCGAGGTTGCAGCGCCCGAGCTCGACCAGCGGCAGCCCGTACGTCCCCGCGGCCGAGACGATGTCCACCCCGAGCGAGGGAAACACCCCTCCCACCCCACCGAGCGCCTCTCTCAACTGCCCGACGACCTCGTCGGCCGTCTGCATCCGCGCCTGGGGAGAGAGCACCATGACATGTCACCTTTCCACTCTGGGTAATCGCCTCCTCCACTCAGAGTGGCGTTCGTGCGGCTAGCCTTTCAACGACGGCCCGTCAACAACCGCACCCGTTGATCCGGGAGTTGCCCATGCCTGGAAAGAACCTCGACCCGTCGTCGTCCCCCCGGTCCATGCTCGGCTCCGAACTCCGCATCGCCCGCGAGCGCGCGGGGAAGACCCAGGCCGAACTCGACGAACCGCTCTTCGTCAGCGGCTCGTTCATCGGACAGTTGGAGTCCGGCACCCGCCGCATGCACCTCGACTTCGCCCGCCAGATCGACCAAATCCTCAACACGGACGGCTTCTTCGCCCGCAACTGCGGCGCCGCAGCCAAGTCGAAGTACCCGGACCACTTCGCAGCCGCGGCCGAGGCGGAGGCACTGGCATCAGCCATCCGCGACTACGCGCCCCAGCTCATTCCGGGGCTTCTTCAGACGGAGGCCTATGCCCGAGCCGTCTGCCGCGCCTACCAGCCCACCGCTCCTGAAGAGGTAATCGACGAGCTGGTCACGAACCGGCTGGCACGGGCGTCCCTCCTGACCAACCCAACAACACCCCTGTTGTGGTGCGTGTTCGACGAAGCGGTCATTCGTCGCGAAGTCGGCGGTCCGGAGGTGATGGCAGACGCACTACGGCACGTCATCTCCTTGATCCGGTCGCATCGGATCATCGTGCAGGTCATCCCGTTCAGCGCAGGCGCTCATGCGGGGATGACGGGGCTGCTGAAGCTGATGTCGTTCGACGATGCTCCCCAGCTCGCCTACGTCGAAGCCAACGGCATGGGGCAGTTGTTCGACGATCCAGCCACGGTCGCCCGTCACGCCCTGAACTACGATCTGCTGACGGCCAGCGCCCTCTCACCTCGTGAATCACTGGCCGTGATCGAGTCCGCTGCAAAGGATTACGAGCATGCCTGAATACGACCTGGCGACGGCCGTCTGGCACAAGTCCAGCTACAGCGGCGGCGACGGCGGCGAATGCCTGGAGATAGCCACCTGGCGGAAGTCCACCCACAGCGGTGGTGACGGGGGAGACTGCGTCGAGGTGGCCGACGGCGGCCCCGGTGTGGTCCCCGTCCGGGACTCGAAGCGGCCCGGCGGCGCGCACCTCGTCTTCGGCGCGGCCGCCTGGGCCGCCTTCGTCGGCTCGATCTGAGCCCGCTCAGCCAGCCGGGGTGACCTGCGCCCCAGGCGGGTTGCCTATCGGCTGGGGCCCGACCGCCCAGCTCACCTGGCGCTGCGAGGCGTTGCCGTCGCAGTCGGCCGCGGTGAACGTGACCTCGAAGGTGCCCGCCTGGGTCGGCCTGCCGCTGACCACACCGGTGGCCGCGTTCAGGGCTACCCCCGGGGGCAGGCCGGTAGCGGTGAACGTGACGCGCTGACGCTGCGGGTCGGGCGCCCGCAGCCGCACCATGACCTCCGCACCGAGCGCGCCCGTCGGGGAGTTGACCCACTTCAATGCCGGGGCCTGCGGAGCCGCGGGCACCGGGTCGCTGCCGTCGACCCCGACCGCGAGCCATGCCGCGGCCACGGTCTTGGTCTCGGTGCTGTCCGCGCCGTACAGATCGGTCGCAGCGCCCAGGGTCGCGGCGCGGGCACCGGAGAAGTTGGAGTTGGGCACCAGGTACCGGGTCAGCGCGCGGTACCAGATCTTCCCGGCCTTGTCGTTGCCGATCCCCGTGACCGCCGGCGCTCCACCGCAGGTCGGGCTGTCCCCCCACCGCGTCTTCCCGCTGCCCACGGCCAACTGGTAGAAGAACTTGTTGCTGATCCCGCCGATCCGGTGATTGGCTTCCTCACCGTCCCCCACACCCGGCGTCCAGCACCCCTTGGACACCCCGTCCCTGGTGGGGTCGTCCATGTACCGCAAGGGCTTGTCGCCCACGCCCTCGCCGATGGTGTAGTCCGGCCGGTCCTTGCCGCTGTGCGCCGAGAACTCCACCAGGGTTCCGAAGACGTCGCTCGTGGACTCGTTCAGGCCCCCGGCCTCGCCGTTCAGATCCAGGCCGGCGGTCGCGCCGGTGATCCCGTGGGTCATCTCGTGCGCCACCACGTCGGTGGCGTTCCACGCGGCATTGCCGCCGGACGCCGGACCCAGGAGCAGACAACCGCACTCCCCGTCGTACTGGGCGAAGAACTGGCCGTCAGCCGGACCCACGTCGGTGAACAAACGGGGCCCCACCCCGTCGTCGTGGATGCCGCGCCTCCCGTGCTGCTTCAGGAAGTAGTCCCAGGTCCGCGCGGCCCCGACGTGGGCGTCCACGTCGGCGGTCTGCCGGTCGTCCTTGCTCCCGTTGCCCCAGTCGTCGTCGGCGTCCGCCGACGGTGTGCCGGCGTCCCAGCCCTCGAAGTAGGCGTTGGCCAGGTTGCGCACCTGGAGACCGCCGCGCCCGGGATCGACCAGCACGAACTCGCCCTTGGCGTTCCGGCTCGTGCTGATCCGTACGTCGCCGTTGTGATGGCCGTGCCCGAAACCGGCGCGCGCCGTGCCCGCCTGGGCCACCCCGGTCGTGCCCAGGGCCACCAGAGCCGCTGCCAGCGCAATTGCCTTCGTTGTCTTCTTCACGTGCCTAGGACGTCCGAAGCGTGACGAGGTTGCCGCTCCGATGACACTTCGTCAACGCGTCCGGCCGGCCCGGCGGGCCGGGCCGTCTTCGTCAGCCGCCCCTGAGTCGACTCACCCTGTCGGGCTAATCCTGCGTCGTACCTCGGGCGCGTTGTCACATACCGAGGTCAAGCCCGTGCCCGACGGCGACCACGACGAGATCATCATGTGGGTGCTGCGGCAGTGCATGCAGCAGCGGCCGGAACGGGCGTTGTATCCGGAGCGCGGACTGAAGGTGGAGCAGTGCCGCACCGGCCGGGCCCGTGCGGACGGCGTGCTCGCGCCGGTCGGCACCTTTGCCGGTGCCGGGGAGTGGGCCGATCCGGCGGACGTGCTCATGGTGCTGGAGGTGACCTCCCACGACCGCGACACCGACCGGCAGGACCGGACCGAGAAGCGCGACGGGTACGCCTCGGCCGGAATCCCCGTCCACGTCCTCGTCGACCGTCAGGGCTGCACCGTGACCGTCCACAGTGAACCCGGGGGCGACTCCTCCCTCCGCAGCTCGTCGTTCCCGTACGGCGAGACCGTCAAGATCCCCGCACCCGTCGGCATCGTCCTCAACACCGAAGCGCTGAAGAACTTCGCCCACTAGCCGGCGCGCCGCGGCGGGGCGTTCGTCACCAGCCGGACGCCGGGGCCACGTCGAAGACCGGCGGCAGGCGGCCGCCGGCGTCCAGGTTGACGAACGTCCTGCCGTGGAAGGCGATCGACTCGCCCATCGGCAGGTCGCGCAGGACCGTCGACGGCCCGGCCGGCTGTCCGGTGCGCAGGTCGAGGTGCCACAGGTGCGTGTACGCGCCCTGCGTCACCACCTCGACCCGGCCGGTCCGGCCGACGCCCAGGGCGCGGACCCACATGTCGTCCTCGAAGGCCCGCGTCCACAGCAGACGGCCGTCGACCAGCGAGTACGCCTCCAACACCTCCCTCTTCTCCCGCTCCGGGACCGCCACGAGCAGCACGTCCCCGACCACCCGCCGCTGCCCGGTCGCAGCCGGGACGTACGGCGGCTCCGCCCCGCCCCCGCGCGGGCGACCCGCGTCGTCGAACAGCAGCAGCCGGTCGTTCGCGATGACCGCGGCCGGGACGGTCGACACGATGCGCGGGTACTCGGCCGGGAGCGGGGTCCGCCAGGCGACGGCGCCGGTACGGGCATCCAGTGCGAGCAGCTCGCGGCCCTCGTCCGAGCGGACCGTGACCAGGACCCGGTACGGCCCGGCGGCCACCTCCTGGACGATGGCACCGGGCCGCGTCGGCAGCGGGGCGCGCCAGCGTTCCGTGCCCTCGCGCAGGTCGTGGGCGAGGACGGCCCCCGCCGTGGCCGACACCGCGAGCGAGCCGCCCGCCGAGAGCGTGCCCGTGCCCGTGCCCGTCGGTGCCGGGACGTCCTTCGACCACCGCTCCTCGCCGGAGGTGAGGTCCACCGCCGCGATCCGGGTCCCGCACGGGCCGGCCCCCGTCGCCGTGGCATAGGCGAGGACGCCGGTGCCGGACGGGGTGTCCGCACCCATCGCGCACACCGTGGTGCCCTCGGGCGCGGCGCGGCCCCAGCTGCGGCGGCCCCCGCCGTTGTAGGCGGTCAGGCCGTCCTCGCGGACCCGGACCACCCGCCCGGAACCGGGCTCACCGGCCCAGGAGCCGAGCGGCTTCCCGGCGCCGGCCCCCTCGGGGGCCTGGTGGCCGGACAGGTCCATGTGCGGGCCGCGCATCCACGAGAAGCCATACCAGGCGGGCCACAGCGCGGTGAGGGCGACCACGACGGCCACGGTCCAGAGGGCCGCGGACCGCCGGGGACGGCCGCGCTGGGCGACCACCCACAGGACTGCCGCGACGAGCCAGGCCACCACCGTGCACAGCAGCAGCCGGCCCAGGCCGCGCGGGCAGTCCGTGCTGTTGCACACGTCGCTGACCGCGTCGACGCTCGACACCTTCGCGTACAGGACGGCGTACAGCACGGTGACGGCGCTGAACGCGCAGGCCGCGGCCAGCACGGCGCCGTCCCGGAGCCGCCTCCCGAGCGGCGGCGTCCTGTCGTCCATGATCCCCCCTTTGGCCGCAGCCTAACCGCCGGCCCGGGCGGTCCTCCATGGACTCCGGTTCCGGTCGCTAGCCGTGCTGCGGGGCCGGGAATCCGGCGGTGTCCAGCGTCAGCCGGAACGGTTCGGGAAGCTCCGCTTTCCGCCGGACGCCACCCGGTCGGCGTGCCTGTAGGCGCCCTTGTCGGGTCTCGTGAACAAGGTGCTCGTCGGGCCGTGCCGGTCGAAGCCGTCGATCAGAAGGTGCACCGGGACCGGAGCATGGCCGTACGCCCAGAGCTTCCTCGTGCGGGCGTCGTCGGCGTTGGTCCTTGAGGTGACCTCGACGATGAGCAGCGCCTCGGCGGCGTCGATCGGGTCGGAGGGGTCGGCCGCCACGTCCTCGACCAGCTCCCGCGGGGCCACCAGCACGTCGGGGACGTAGAGCTCGCCCAGGGGAGCGATGTGGACGCCCAGCGCCCGGTAGACCTCCCACTCCGGTGGAAGGAGGCTGTACAGAGCCCGCTGCACCCTGGCCACGATCCCGTTGCGATGGCGGTCGGGCGGCGGGGACAGGGTGATGCGGCCGCCGTAGACCTCGGCGCGCCAGCCCTCCGGTACGTCCAGGTCGCGCCAGGTCTGCAGCAGGTACTCCCACGCGTGGCCACCGTCGTACCGGCCCGGCCCGGGGCGCTCGTTCGGCATATGCCGAGGAGCGCACGCAGCCGGGCCTCGGGATGCAGCCGCATCCCGACCCGATCCCCCCGACGGACGGCGGGTCCCCCTCGTACCGAGGGGGCCGGGCCCCTACCCCCGGGCCGCGGCCACGAAGGCGCGGATCAGGTCCGGGGACTTCACGCCGCGCTCCCGCTCGACACCACTGGACACGTCCACACCCCACGCGCCCGTGGTCTCCACGGCCTTGCGGACGTTGTCCGGGTTCAGGCCGCCCGCCAGCAGCCAGTGGCCGCGGGGGGCGGTGAACTCCGCGGCGGCCCAGTTCCACGGCCTGCCGGAGCCGGGGTCGGGTGCGTCGATCAGGAGCAGGTCCTCGCCGTACTCCCCGCAGCGCTCCACCCGCTGCGCGGTGGCCCGCAGCAGGGTGCGGCCCTCGGCGCGCAGGGCCCCGTAGTACTCCGGGCCCTCGTCCCCGTGCAGCTGCACGCCCCGGACCCCGCTCTCCTCCGTGAGCCGCCGCACCTCCTCCACCGGCTGGCCCCGGAACACGCCGACCGTGAGGACCCCGGCCGGGACCCGCGCGGCCAGCTCCCGCGCCTCGGCGGCGCCGATCGTACGGGGGCTGCCCGCGGCGAAGACGAAGCCGACGGCATCGGCGCCGGCGGCCACGGCCGCGTCGACGTCGTGCGCGGTCTTCAGACCGCAGATCTTCACGAAGAGGTCGCTCATGCCCCCAGTGAAACAAATTACGGTGACCCGGCCCGGGCGATCTTGAAGACTGGGCACCATGACCGACACGACACACACCCTCACCACCGGCGGCCCCGACTCCGGGCTCGACGAACGGCTCGGCAAGGAGCTGGACGCCTTCAACAAGGAGGCCTCCGGAGCCGCGCCCTCCGAGTTCACGGTGCGCGTGAACGACGCGGACGGCCAGCTCGTCGCCGGGCTCAGCGGCTGGAGCTGGGGCGACCGGGCGGGCATCGCCATGGTGTGGGTGCGGGAGGACAGCCGCCGCGACGGCTGGGGCGGCAAGCTCCTGGCCGCGGCGGAGGCGGAGGCGGCGGCCCGCGGCTGCCGCACGATCATGGTGTCCTCGTTCACCTTCCAGGCGCCGGCCTTCTACGCCCGCCACGGCTACGAGGAGACCACCCGTGTCCCCGGCTTCCCCGGCGACCACGAGGACGTCTACTTCCTGAAGCCCCTCGGTCCGGCCTGACCCGACCCGGGCCGCCGCACGTTCCGGAGCGCCGCCTCCGCAGGGGTGGCCTCCGCCCGGATCCGGGCGGAGCGGCAGTCCCGCCCCTAGCCTGGGACGTGCATGCGCCGAGGCGAGCACGACCACCCCGATCCCGGACGACGACGGTGACGATCATGATCGAGCGGGACACCCCCAGAGAGACCTTGCCGCCGCCGACGTTCGAAGACCTCCTGCGCACCGTCGAGGAGATGAACACGCCAGACGGCTTCAAGGCCGAGCTCATCCGGGGGAAGATCGTCGTGTCACCGTGGTCCGAGCTGCGTTACTACCGCCCCATGCGGGTACTGCGCGAGCAGCTCGGGGCCCACGCGCCCGAAGGGCACGTGGCAGACATTGCGCCCTTCCTGTTCCGGTTCCCGGCAGTCGCGCGAGCGTACGGGCCCGAGCTCTTCGTGGCCGACGAGGCCGCCTTCAAAGAGGACGGGCGCCACGCTGACGCCGCCGCCCTGTCCCTGGTCGCGGAGTTCACCTCCGTCTCCACCAGGGACGCGGACTGGGCGGAGAAGCTGGAAGTCTACGGCCGCCTGGTACCCGTCTACCTGGTCGTCGACGTGCAGGACGCGGAGATCACCTGCTTCTCCGACCCCTCCCCGCACGGCTACCGCTCCCGGCAGACGGTTTCCTTCGGCAAGCCCCTGGACGTCCCGGAGCCGTTCGGGTTCGCGCTCGAAACCACCGGGTTCGCCTCCGGGGCGTGAAACGCCCGAGGGCGGCACGCCTTCCCTGGGGAAGGGGTGCCGCCCTCGGTCGAGAACAGCCGATCAGCGCGGGGCCGATCAGAAGTCCATGTCACCGCCCGGCATGCCGCCCGGAGCGGCGGCGGCCTTCTCCGGCTTGTCGGCGATGACGGCCTCGGTGGTCAGGAACAGCGCGGCGATCGACGCGGCGTTCTGCAGGGCGGAGCGGGTGACCTTCGCCGGGTCGATGATGCCCTCGGCGATCATGTCGACGTACTCGCCGGTCGCGGCGTTCAGGCCGTGGCCCGGGGTCAGGTTGCGCACCTTCTCCACCACGACGCCGCCCTCGAGGCCGGCGTTGACGGAGATCTGCTTCAGCGGGGCCTCGAGGGCCAGCTTGACGGCGGCGGCACCGGTGGCCTCGTCGCCCTCCAGCTCCAGCTTCTCGAAGACCGAGGAGGCCTGCAGCAGGGCCACGCCACCACCGGCGACGATGCCCTCCTCGACGGCGGCCTTCGCGTTGCGGACGGCGTCCTCGATGCGGTGCTTGCGCTCCTTGAGCTCGACCTCGGTCGCGGCACCGGCCTTGATGACGGCCACGCCGCCGGCCAGCTTCGCGAGGCGCTCCTGCAGCTTCTCGCGGTCGTAGTCCGAGTCGGAGTTCTCGATCTCGGCGCGGATCTGGTTGACGCGACCGGCAACCTGGTCGCTGTCACCGGCACCGTCGACGATGGTGGTCTCGTCCTTGGTGATGACGACCTTGCGGGCGCGGCCCAGCAGGTCCAGGCCGGCGTTCTCCAGCTTGAGGCCGACCTCCTCGGAGATGACCGTGCCGCCCGTGAGGATGGCGATGTCGCCGAGCATGGCCTTGCGGCGGTCGCCGAAGCCCGGGGCCTTGACGGCGACGGACTTGAAGGTGCCGCGGATCTTGTTGACGACCAGGGTCGACAGGGCCTCGCCCTCGACGTCCTCGGCGATGATCAGCAGCGGCTTGCCGGACTGCATGACCTTCTCCAGCAGCGGAAGGAGGTCCTTCACGTTGCTGACCTTGGAGTTGACGATCAGGAGGTACGGGTCGTCGAGGGACGCCTCCATACGCTCCATGTCGGTGGCGAAGTACGCCGAGATGTAGCCCTTGTCGAAGCGCATGCCCTCGGTGAGCTCCAGCTCCAGACCGAAGGTCTGGGACTCCTCGACGGTGATGACGCCTTCCTTGCCGACCTTGTCCATGGCCTCGGCGATCAGCTCGCCGATCTGGGTGTCGGCGGCGGAGATGGAGGCCGTGGAAGCGATCTGCTCCTTGGTCTCGACATCCTTCGCCTGCTCCAGCAGGGCGCCGGAGACGGCCTCGACGGCCTTCTCGATGCCGCGCTTGAGGGCCATCGGGTTGGCGCCGGCGGCCACGTTGCGCAGGCCCTCGCGGACGAGCGCCTGGGCCAGGACGGTGGCGGTGGTCGTACCGTCGCCCGCGACGTCGTCCGTCTTCTTGGCGACTTCCTTGACCAGCTCGGCGCCGATCTTCTCGTACGGGTCCTCGAGCTCGATCTCCTTGGCGATGGAGACACCATCGTTGGTGATCGTGGGGGCGCCCCACTTCTTCTCAAGGACGACGTTGCGACCCTTGGGGCCAAGGGTGACCTTGACGGCGTCGGCGAGCTGGTTCATGCCGCGCTCGAGACCGCGCCGGGCCTCCTCGTCGAACGCAATGATCTTGGCCATCTGAAGTGGTCCTCCAGGACTGGGGTTCCCCCTGCGCCGCTAGGCGCGCGGGGAGGGTGGATTGCTCCGGACCGCGCCTGCGCCCGCGACGGACGGCCTGCGTGCCCGGCGGTTCCTTCCCGCCGGACGCTGCGGGCCTCACCGACCCGGTCCCGTGTAGTAGCACTCTCCGCGGGAGAGTGCTAACGCCAATGATTAGCACTCGACCCCCGCGAGTGCAAGCGGCTTCGGGCATCCCCGGCCACGCCGCCGGGCACCCGCCGCGGGACGGCGCCGGATGCCGGACGCCGGAGCCGGCTCGCCGGACGGGCTGTCGGCCGCGTGCGGCCCGGGACGCACGAAGGGCCCGCACCCCTCCTCAGGATGTGGACCCTCGTGTACGCGTCGGTGGCCGGTCGTGCCGGTCGCGCCGGTCTCAGACGGCGAGCTTGACCATGTCCGCCTGCGGGCCCTTCTGGCCCTGCGAGATCTCGAACTCGACCCGCTGACCCTCTTCAAGGGTGCGGTATCCGTCCATCTGGATGGCGCTGTAGTGGACGAACACATCCGCACCACCGTCGACCGCGATGAAGCCGTAGCCCTTCTCCGCGTTGAACCACTTGACGGTGCCCTGAGCCATGCCTAACTCCCCTATTACTGGCCCTTGCGCGGGAACGCACTTCGCGGTCCCGGGTCAGAACTTGCGCCGGAACGCCTCGACCGCGGCTGAATGTATCTGCACCGGTGCTGTCTGCAACAGGTCAATCCGACGAGAATTCCGGTCACACCGAAAGAGGGAAATAGGCCGAAAATTTATCGTATTCCCGGGCAACTCGGACCTGGCATATCGCGCCAAAGCCCCATACCGCACGCGCACATTGACTCAATGTCACCCCTCGCGGGGCCCGCTCATATGCGGCGGGCAAGAACAACGGAGGGGGCTTCCCCAACTCTACCGCGCCCAACCAAGCAGAATTACCCCCTCCGCTTAATGCCGGAGGGGGTAATCCCGGGTACGACGTATCAGGCGTACGCCTCAGCAGCCGCCGGCGACCGCCGGGATGATCGAGACGCCCGCACCGTCCGGGGTGGCCGCCTGCAGGCCGCCCTCGAAGCGCACGTCGTCGTCGTTCACGTAGACGTTCACGAAGCGGCGCAGCTTGCCCTGGTCGTCGAGGACGCGCGCGGCGATGCCGGGGTGGTTCTGCTCCAGCGACGCGATGACCTCGGCGAGGGTCGCGCCCTCGGCCGGGACCTCGGCCTGGCCGCCGGTGTAGGTGCGCAGGATGGTGGGGATGCGGACGTTGACGCTCATGGCGCTACTGCCTTTCCGGTAGAGCGGGGGATGGTCAGGCCAGGCCGGCGGCGCGGAACGCGTCCAGGCTGGGGCGGATGGTGGCCGTCTGCCCGCTGTCCGCGGCCACCGCCTCCAGGGTCTTCAGGCCGTCGCCCGTGTTGAGGACGACGGTGGTCAGCGCGGGGTCGAGCTGCCCGTTCTCGATCAGCTTCTTCGTCACGCCGACGGTCACGCCGCCCGCGGTCTCGGCGAAGATGCCCTCGGTCCGGGCCAGGATCTTGATGGCCTCGACGACCTGCTCGTCCGTCACGTCCTCGACGTAGCCGCCGGTGCGGCGCGCGATGTCCAGCACGTAGGGGCCGTCGGCCGGGTTGCCGATGGCGAGCGACTTGGCGATCGTGTTCGGCTTCTGCGGGCGCACCACGTCGTGGCCGGCCTTGAAGGCGGTGGACACCGGGGAGCAGCCCTCGGCCTGCGCGCCGAAGATCTTGTACGGCTTGTCCTCGACCAGGCCGAGCTTGATCAGCTCCTGCAGACCCTTGTCGATCTTCGTCAGCTGGGAGCCGGAGGCGATCGGGACGACGATCTGGTCGGGGAGCCGCCAGCCGAGCTGCTCGCAGATCTCGTACGCGAGCGTCTTGGAGCCCTCGCCGTAGTACGGGCGCAGGTTCACGTTGACGAAGCCCCAGCCCTCGCCCAGCGGGTCGCCGATGAGCTCCGAGCAGAAGCGGTTCACGTCGTCGTAGTTGCCCTCGATGCCGACCAGGTCGCCGCCGTACACGCCGGCCATGACGACCTTGCCCTGCTCCAGGTCGTGCGGGATGAACACGCAGGAGCGGAAGCCGGCCCGGGCGGCGGCTGCGCCGACGGCGCCGGCCAGGTTGCCGGTGGAGGAGCAGGAGAGCGTGGTGAAGCCGAAGGCGCGGGCGGCCTCGACGGCGATCGCGACGACGCGGTCCTTGAAGGAGTGCGTCGGGTTGCCGGAGTCGTCCTTGACGTACAGCTTGCCGGTGACGCCGAGCTCCTTGGCCAGGTTCTCGGCGTCGACGAGCTGGGTGAAGCCCGGGTTCAGGCTGGGCTTGGCGGCCACGTCGGCGGGGACGGGCAGCAGCGGCGCGTACCGCCAGATGTTGTTCGGACCGGCCTCGATCGCGGCGCGCAGGGCCTCGGCGTCTTCGGACGACCCGGTGCCGGCCGGGAACGCGTACGCGACCTCCAGCGGGCCGAAGCACTCGACGCACGCGAAGACCGGGCCGAGCTCGAAACGGGTACCGCACTCCCGACACGACAGGGCCGAGGCGGGACCGAGGTCGACGGAGGGCGCGGCGTCGGAGGGTACGGCGGCAGGGGTGGCAACGGTCTGTGCAGCCATGATGGCGAGGCCCTTTCTCCTCATCTTCCCCATGGCGCATTTCGCCATGAGACGGAATTGGCACCTTCCCTAGCCGGGGACCTCGCTGCTGCTGCACGCAGGCGCGGGAAACCGACTGGAGGGTTGCCGGGGCTTCAACGGGCCGTGTCCCTCTGCCCCTCTGGATGAGCGGTATGGCGCCGGTCCGCGCGCTCGTGGCGCGCCGACGCGTTTGTCCGCGGGACCCCCGGCATGCGGCGGTCCTTCGCGTTGTTCAAGACTGTAACCGAAGGCTCGGGCAGTTGAGACGGCTGTCCGATGCGCGAGATGGATCGCTTTTGAGCCGGAACAGCCGGTCACGCAGCCGAAGGAACAGGGAGTGCCGAACGTGCTGGAAGAGGTGGAGCGCTGGCTCGCGGACCGCTCCTGGTCCGTTGCCGACCGACCGCTCGACCAGCTCCTCGCCGCGAAACGGGCGTCGGGCACGACGGTCAGCGTCGTCCTGCCCGCGCTCGACGAGGAGGCGACGGTCGGCGCGATCGTCGAGGTCATCCGGCGCGATCTCGTCGAACGGCCGGCCTTCCCGCTCGTCGACGAACTGGTGGTCGTCGACTCCGGCTCCACCGACCGCACCGCCGAGGTCGCCGCGAAGGCCGGCGCCCGCGTGGTCCACCGCGACGCGATCCTGCCCCGCATCCCGGCCCTGCCCGGCAAGGGCGAGGTGCTGTGGCGCTCGCTGCTCGCCACCACCGGCGACGTCGTCTGCTTCGTCGACGCGGACCTGCGGGACTTCTCGGCCGCCTTCGTCACCGGGATCGTCGGCCCGCTGCTGACCGAGCCGGACGTGCAGTTCGTCAAGGCGATGTACGACCGGCCGCTCGGCGACGCCCCCGGACAGGGCGGCCGGGTCACCGAGCTCGTCGCCCGGCCCCTGCTCAACCTGCACTGGCCGCAGCTGGCCGGCTTCGTCCAGCCGCTGGGCGGCGAGTACGCCGTCCGCCGCTCGCTGCTGGAGCGGCTGCCGTTCCCCGTCGGCTACGGCGTCGAGCTGGGCCTGCTGGTCGACGCGCTCCACACGGTCGGGCTGGACGCCCTCGCCCAGGTGGACGTCGGCGTACGGCTCCACCGCCACCAGGACGGGCAGGCACTCGGCCGGATGGCCGCGGCGATCTACCGGACGGCGCAGCTGCGGCTCTCGCGCGGGCACCTGGTACGGCCCGTGCTGACGCAGTTCGAGCGCGGCCCGGGCGGGTTCGTGCCGCGCACGCACGCCGTGGACACCGAGGAGCGGCCGCCGATGACCGAGATCGAGGAGTACGCGGTCCGGCGCGTCGCCTGACGGCGGGCGGCACGACGGTGTCAGGGGGACGGTGTCAGGGGCGCGTCAGGGGGCACACCGGGGTGAGAACGGACGTTTGAGGCGGGGCGGGCCGGGCTAGGTTCGCCGCATGGCTTCCCACGTTCTCGTCGCAGCCAACCGCGGACCGCTCTCCTACGCCCTCGATGCCGACGGCACCCTCGGCGCCCGGCGCGGCGGGGGCGGCCTCGTCTCCGGCCTGTCCGCCGCTCTCGCCGAGCAGCCCGACGCGCTGTGGATCTGCGCCGCCCTGTCGGACGCGGACCGCGAGGCCGTCCGCCGCGGCGTCGCCGAACCCGGCGTGCGCATGCTGGACATCGACCCGGCCGTGTACGACGCCGCCTACAACGGCATCGCGAACTCGGTGCTCTGGTTCACCCACCACCACCTGTACGACATCCCCCGCACCCCCGTCTTCGACGCCGCCTTCCGGCGCCAGTGGGCGGCGTACACCGGCTACAACCGGGCCTTCGCACGGGCACTGGCCGAGGAGGCGGCCCAGGACGCCTGCGTGCTCGTCCAGGACTACCACCTGGCGCTCGTGCCGGGGCTGCTGCGCGAGCTGCGGCCCGACCTGCGGATCGCCCACTTCACGCACACGCCGTGGGCGTCGTGGGAATTCCTCGACATGCTGCCCGACGACATCCGGCGCGAGCTCGTCTGGGGCATGCTCGGCGCCGACCTGCTCGGCTTCCACACCTGGGCCTGGGCGCACGCCTTCCTCAGCTGCGCCCACCTGGAGGACGAGCGCGGCATCGCCGATCCGCTCATGCCCGCGGGGACGGGCGGCGAGCGGTACGTGCAGAAGGCGATGCGCGGCCCGGTCCGGCACCGGCGCACCGACGTCGCCGTGTACCCGCTGGGCGTGGACGGCGACGAGCTGCGCCGGCTCGCGCACCGGCCGGAGGTCGACGACCGGCTGGCGGGACTGCGCGCCGAGATCGGGGACCGCAAGACGATCGTCCGCGTCGACCGGACGGAGCTGTCGAAGAACATCGTGCGCGGGCTCCTCGCCTACCGGGAGCTGCTGATCACCTACCCGGAGTGGCGCGGGCAGGTGGTGCACCTGGCCTCCGCGTACCCCTCGCGGCAGGACCTGGAGGTCTACCGGTCGTACACGGCGGCCGTGCGGGACCTGGCCGCGGAGATCAACGCGGAGTTCGGCACGGCGCAGTGGCAGCCGGTGCTGTTGTCGGTGCAGGACGACTTCGCCCGGTCCCTCGCCGTGTACCGGCTGGCGGACGTGGCGCTCGTCAACCCGGTCCGGGACGGGATGAACCTCGTCGCGAAGGAGATCCCGGTGGTGTCGGAGCAGGGCTGCGCGCTGGTGCTGTCCACCGGGGCGGGGGCGTACGGGGAGCTGCGGGGCGATGCGGTGACGGTGAACCCGTACGACGTGACGGAGACCGCGGAGGCGTTGCACGCCGCGCTGTCCATGCCGGGCGGGGAGCGGCTGGAGCGGACGAAGCGGCTGGCCGTGGCCGCCACGGCCCTCCCGCCGGCCCAGTGGTTCACGGCCCAGCTGGCTGCCCTGCGGGCCGGCGCCGGGGGGGCTGAAGAATCCGCCCCGCGCGGCACTTGAGCGCACCGGGCGCACAACGCCCGAAACACTCCAGCCCGCGCGGCGTTTGAGCGCACCGGGCGCGCAGCGCCCGAAACACTCCAGCCCGCGCGGCGTTTGAGCGCACCGGGCGCGCAGCGCCCGGAAAGGGGCCCGGGGGAGAGCCCCGGGGTG
>NZ_JBHXTC010000035.1:0-81941 GCF_042677605.1 Streptomyces sp. NPDC127106
TGGTGGGGGGGGGGGTCGCGGTTTCTGTATCCCCCCCCCCCCCGGGCCGCCCCCCCCCCCCGCCGCCCGCGGCGCCCCGCGCGGCCCCGGCAGTGGCCGTGTCCGGCCCGACCGGCGCGGGCCGGCCGCGCAGGCCGCTGATCCCCCAGTACACCGCGAGCGCGCCGAGCAGCAGTCCGACCGACGGGATCCCGAAGATCCCGAAGAAGAAGCCCCACATGCCGGCGAGCAGCGCGTAGCGGGCGCGCCGCTGGACCGGGTCCGTCGGGTCCCAGCGCGCCGGTCCGCCGGGTCCGCCGGGTCCCCCCGGCCCGGACCCCGGGTCCTGGCCCGGGCGGCCGCCGTTGCCGCGCGGCTGCCACGGCTGGTCGGGCCGGCCCTCCGGGGGAGCCGCGAAGGGGTTGTCGTCGGTGGAGGAGTCGGGCTGGCGGCGGTCCGGCATCGAGTGCGTTACTTCCCCTGTGTCGTGGACGCCGCCGCGTCCGGCCGGGGCCGGGGCGGCGGCGTCGAAATGCGTCGCGGGTGGTCGTGCGGGGTGTGTCGGGGGGTTGCGCGGCCCCCCTCGCACCGCGCCGTTCGCGGCTTGTATCCCAGACGCTACCCCTCGGCCGTCCCCCCGTCCCGCGGGGGCCGTCCCGTGTGCCGGTATCGTTGCGTGCGGTCGGTGGCTTCGTAGGGTTCCCCGTAAAACAGGGCACCGAAGTTTTGTATGACCGCACAAGACGAACGACGATCTCCGTGAGAAAGGGCCTCCCATGGCCGCCTCCCGCCTGGTCGTGCTGGTTTCCGGCTCCGGCACCAACCTCCAGGCCCTGCTCGACGCCATCGACGCCCATCCCGGCGGAACCGAGGGCTTCGGGGCCGAAGTCGTCGCCGTGGGGGCCGACCGGGACAACATCGCCGGCCTCGAACGGGCCGAGAAGGCCGGGATCCCCACCTTCGTGTGCCCGGTCAAGGCCCACGCGAGCCGTGCCGAGTGGGACGTCGCGCTCACCGAGGCGACCGACGCGTACGCACCGGACCTCGTCGTGTCCGCCGGGTTCATGAAGCTCCTGGGCGAGGCGTTCCTCGACCGCTTCGGCGGTCGCATCGTCAACACCCATCCCGCCCTCCTCCCGGCCTTTCCCGGAGCCCACGGCGTCCGGGACGCCCTCGCGTACGGGGTGAAGGTCACCGGCTGCACCGTCCACTTCGTGGACGCGGGCGTGGACACCGGCCCGATCATCGCCCAGGGTGTGGTCGAGGTCAGGGACGAGGAGGACGAAGCCGCTCTCCATGAGCGCATCAAGGAAGTCGAGCGCCAGCTGCTCGTCGATGTCGTGGGGCGCCTGGCCCGGCACGGCTACCGCATTGAGGGACGAAAGGTAACGATCCAGTGACCGCCGCAGAGAGCAGCACCACCTCGTCGAAGCGACCGATCCGGCGCGCCCTCGTCAGCGTCTACGACAAGACGGGACTGGAGGAGCTGGCCCGCGGCCTGCACGAGGCGGGTGTCTCCCTCGTCTCCACCGGCTCCACTGCTTCCCGCATCGCCGACGCCGGCGTGCCCGTCACCAAGGTGGAGGAGCTGACCGGGTTCCCCGAGTGCCTCGACGGCCGCGTCAAGACCCTGCACCCGCGCGTCCACGCCGGCATCCTCGCCGACCTGCGTCTGGAGGACCACCAGCGCCAGCTCGCCGAGCTGGGCGTCGAGCCCTTCGACCTGGTGGTCGTCAACCTCTACCCGTTCCGGGAGACCGTCGCCTCGGGCGCCACCCCCGACGAGTGCGTCGAGCAGATCGACATCGGCGGCCCGTCCATGGTGCGCGCCGCCGCGAAGAACCACCCGTCCGTCGCCGTCGTCACCAGCCCGGCCCGGTACGCCGACGTCCTCGCCGCCGTCCGGGCCGGCGGCTTCGACCTCGACGCCCGCAAGCGGCTGGCGGCCGAGGCCTTCCAGCACACCGCCGCGTACGACGTCGCCGTGGCCTCCTGGTTCACGAGCGCGTACGCCCCGGAGCCGGAGGCCGTGCTGCCCGAGTTCCTGGCCGGCGCCTGGGACCGCAAGGCCGTCCTGCGCTACGGCGAGAACCCGCACCAGGCCGCGGCCCTCTACTCCGACGGGCAGCCGGGCGGGCTCGCCAACGCCGAGCAGCTGCACGGCAAGGAGATGTCCTTCAACAACTACGTGGACACCGAGGCCGCCCGCCGGGCCGCCTACGACCACGACGAGCCCTGCGTCGCGATCATCAAGCACGCCAACCCGTGCGGCATCGCGATCGGCGCGGACGTGGCCGAGGCGCACCGCAAGGCCCACGCCTGCGACCCGCTGTCGGCCTTCGGCGGCGTCATCGCCGTCAACCGCCCGGTGACCGTCCAGCTCGCCGAGCAGGTCGCGGAGATCTTCACCGAGGTCATCGCCGCCCCCGCCTACGAGGAGGGCGCGCTCGCGATCCTGGCCAAGAAGAAGAACATCCGCGTCCTGCGCGTCGACGGCAGCCCGCACCAGCCCGGCGACCTCAAGCCGATCTCGGGCGGTGCGGTGCTCCAGCAGAGCGACGTGTTCCAGGCCGAGGGCGACGACCCGAAGAACTGGACGCTGGCCACCGGCGAGGCCCTCGCCCCGGAGGAGCTCGCCGAGCTCGCCTTCGCGTGGAAGGCCTGCCGGGCCGTGAAGTCCAACGCGATCCTGCTCGCCAAGGACGGCGCCTCGGTGGGTGTCGGCATGGGCCAGGTCAACCGCGTGGACTCGGCCAAGCTGGCCGTCGAGCGGGCCGGCGCCGAGCGCGCGCAGGGCTCGTACGCCGCGTCCGACGCCTTCTTCCCGTTCCCGGACGGGCTGGAGATCCTGACCGGAGCGGGCGTCAAGGCCGTGGTGCAGCCTGGCGGTTCGGTCCGTGACGAGCAGGTCGTCGAAGCCGCGAAGGCGGCGGGTGTGACCATGTACTTCACCGGCACCCGCCACTTCTTCCACTGAGCAACGGCACACACGGCGAAGGCCGCGCCCCGCAACCCTGCGGGACGCGGCCTTCGCCGCTGTTGCCACGTGCCTGCGTACGGGGAAACTCCCCGCCGGGCTCAGTACCGCGGGCGGTTGAACCAGGCGACCGAATCCTTGTTGACGGCCGCGACCAGGACCAGCACGCCGATGGCCAGGCCGACCACGCCGCCCACCATGGAGCCGGGGGAGGCCTCGCTGCCCGCGAGGTTGGCGAAGTTGCCCAGGCTGCTCAGGATGAACAACACGGAGTACACGATCGTCGTGATGCGCACGCCGTTGCCGCCCTTGGCGAACTTCGCGGCGAGCACGATCGCCCAGACGGCGAGTGCGATGGAGACCAGGGCGATGGCCGCGATCACGCCGGCCGCAGCGTCGCCGGAGGAGCTGCTGCCGAGCGAGTCGCTGCTGGAGAGGAAGGCGGCGCCCAGCAGGGCGAAGACGCCGACGATCAGCTGGAGGCCCGCGATGATGTAGAGGAACACGCGCGCGGTCTTCAGCAGGCCGGGCATCTGCATCGGCATGCCCGGGTAGCCGCCGGGGCCGGCCGGGTAGGCGTAGCCGCCCTGCTGGGGCTGCTGCGGGTAGGCGTAGCCACCCTGCTGCGGGTAGCCCTGCGGGGCCTGCTGCGGGTAGCCGTAACCGGGCTGGCCCTGCGGCTGCTGCCCGTACGGGTTGTTCGGGTCACCGAAGCTCATCTTGGGGTGTTCCTCCGTGGAAGTGCGGGGACGCACGGCACGCACGGAGGTGGTCATGCTGTTGCGGCCCGCCCCCCGGCACTGCCCGCGGCACTCTTTTTGCTCATCGTCGGCCGACCGGGCCCGACTTGTCCAGCGGCTATTGCGACCGCACCGTCACTTGTTGTGCAAGTGCAACGATTGGTTCAAGCCTGTGACCGTACGGCGGCCCCTTGAGTGGAACCGGGGCCGCTCCATCCGGGAGGATGGAAGCATGACCGCCCAGATTCTCGACGGCAAGGCCACCGCGGCCGCGATCAAGTCCGAACTGACCGCCCGTGTGGCGGCCCTCAAGGCCCGGGGCGTCACCCCCGGACTCGGCACCCTGCTGGTCGGCGACGACCCGGGCAGCCGCTGGTACGTCAACGGAAAGCACAAGGACTGCGCCGAGGTCGGCATCGAGTCCATCCGGCGCGAACTGCCCGCCACGGCCACCCAGGAGGAGATCGAGGCGGTCGTCCGCGAGCTGAACGAGGACCCGGCCTGCACCGGCTACATCGTCCAACTCCCGTTGCCCAAGGGCATCGACACCAACCGCGTGCTGGAGCTGATGGACCCGGAGAAGGACGCCGACGGCCTGCACCCGATGTCGCTGGGCCGGTTGGTCCTGAACGAGCCGGGACCGCTGCCCTGCACCCCTTACGGCATCGTCGAGCTGCTGCGCCACCACGGCGTGGAGATCAACGGCGCCCACGTCGTGGTCGTCGGCCGCGGCATCACGGTCGGCCGCTCGATCGGCCTGCTGCTGACCCGCAAGTCCGAGAACGCCACCGTGACCCTGTGCCACACCGGTACCCGCGACCTGTCCGGGATCCTGCGCCACGCCGACATCGTCGTCGCGGCGGCCGGCGTCCCGCACCTGGTCAAGCCGGAGGACGTCAAGCCCGGCGCGGCCGTCCTCGACGTGGGCGTCAGCCGCGACGAGAACGGCAAGATCGTCGGCGACGTGCACCCCGGCGTCGCCGAGGTCGCCGCGTGGATCTCCCCGAACCCGGGCGGTGTCGGCCCGATGACCCGCGCCCAGCTCCTCGTCAACGTCGTCGAGGCGGCCGAGCGGACGGCGACCAGTGCGGGCTGAGCACGACGCCGAACCCGAAGCGGGCGCCGAGGCCGCGTCCGGAGCCGCCGACGCGACCGAGGCCGCGACCGAGGCCGCGACCGAGGCCGGGAGCGGGACCGAGACCGGCGCCAAGACCGCGCCCGCGGCCGGGACCCGCGCCGGAGCCAACGGCCGCGCCGGAGCCGACGCCCACGCCGGAGCCAACGCCGACGCCGGGGCCGACGCCGGTGCCGAGGAGGCGGCGGCGCAGGCGCCGAGGTCGCGCCGCTTCCCCGCGGTCACCCAGGACACGGCCCGCCCCGAGGGCGCGGGCCGGGCCGCTCCGGGGGACGCGCTCGCGGCCCGTCAGTGGCCGATGCTCAGCGTGCTCGCCGCGACCGCGATCGGGCTGCTGCTCACCGCGCTGGGCCAGGCGCGGGTCGGCTGCCTGGTGATCGGCGCGGCCCTGATCGCCGCTTCCGTGCTGCGGCGCGCCCTGCCGGACGTGGGCATGCTCGCCGTGCGCTCCCGGTTCACGGACATGATCACGTACGGGCTGCTGGGCCTCGCGATCACGCTGCTCGCGCTGGTGGTCGAGCCCAAGCCGTGGCTGGAGGTCCCGTTCCTGGAGGACGCGGTCCGCTTCACCGTCCGCTGAGGGCCCCGTCCGGCTCCCCGGATCCACCGGATCCACCCGTCCGGATGAGCCGGGCGGGCGAATTGCGGGGGCGTGTACGCCCGCTCGCCTTCGAACTCCCGGTCCGTGTGCCACGGACCACACGGACCGGGGGGTTGGGGTGCTTGGGAGTCGGATAGCCTGACGCCGGATGTCTCTTCACGTCAAGATTCGCAGGGAAGCGGCGTCCGCCAGCACATGGGGCGGGGACGCCCCACCGCCAGCTGTCTAACGGAGAAGGCCATGACCCGCACTCCTGTGAATGTCACCGTCACCGGCGCCGCCGGCCAGATCGGCTACGCGCTGCTCTTCCGCATCGCCTCCGGTCACCTGCTCGGCGCGGACGTGCCGGTCAAGCTCCGCCTGCTGGAGATCCCCCAGGGCATGAAGGCCGCTGAGGGCACGGCCATGGAGCTCGAAGACTGCGCCTTCCCGCTGCTGAAGGGCATCGACATCTTCGACGACCCGAACAAGGGCTTCGAGGGTGCGAACGTCGCCCTGCTCGTCGGCGCCCGCCCCCGCACCGCGGGCATGGAGCGCGGCGACCTGCTCTCCGCCAACGGCGGCATCTTCAAGCCGCAGGGCAAGGCCATCAATGACCACGCCGCGGACGACATCAAGGTCCTCGTCGTCGGCAACCCGGCCAACACCAACGCCCTGATCGCCCAGTCGGCCGCCCCGGACGTACCGGCGGAGCGCTTCACCGCGATGACCCGCCTGGACCACAACCGCGCGATCTCGCAGCTGGCCGCCAAGACCGGTGCCGCCGTCTCCGACATCAAGCGCCTGACGATCTGGGGCAACCACTCCGCCACCCAGTACCCGGACATCTTCCACGCGGAGATCGCCGGCAAGAACGCCGCCGAGGTCGTGGCCGACGAGCAGTGGCTGGCCGACACCTTCATCCCGACCGTCGCCAAGCGCGGCGCCGCGATCATCGAGGCCCGTGGCGCGTCCTCGGCCGCCTCCGCCGCCAACGCCGCCATCGACCACGTCCACACCTGGGTCAACGGCACCGCCGAGGGCGACTGGACCTCCATGGGCATCCCGTCGGACGGCTCCTACGGCGTCCCGGAGGGCCTCATCTCCTCCTTCCCGGTCGTCTGCAAGGACGGTACGTACGAGATCGTCCAGGGCCTGGACATCAACGAGTTCTCCCGTGCGCGCATCGACGCGTCCGTCCAGGAGCTCTCCGAGGAGCGCGACGCGGTCCGCGAGCTCGGCCTCATCTGAGTCTGACCACGGCGAGGGCCCCGGCGCACAGCGTGTGCGCCGGGGCCCTCGCCGTCCCCCGTTGCGGGTGCTTCAGCGGTGCTTGCCCGGCGTGTAGTGGCCCGGGACCATACGGGTGGTGACGGCGAGGCGGTTCCACACGTTGATCGTCGCGATCGCAGTGATCAGCTGGGCGAGCTCCTTCTCCTCGAAGTGCTTCGCGGCCTTCTCGTACACCTCGTCCGGCACGAAACCGTCCGTCAGCACGGTCACCGCCTCGGTCAGCTCGATCGCGGCGATCTCCTTCTCGGTGTAGAAGTGCCGCGACTCCTCCCAGGCGCTGAGCTGGACGATCCGCTGCACGCTCTCGCCCGCCGCGAGCGCGTCCTTCGTGTGCATGTCGATGCAGAACGCGCAGTGGTTGAGCTGCGAGGCGCGGATCTTGACCAGTTCCAACAGGACCGGGTCCATCCCCCTGCGCGTGGCCATCTCCAGGTTGAGGACGGCCTTGTAGACGTCCGGCACCTGCTGGGCCAGGTTCATGCGCGGGGTGTGCTCGTCGGCATAGGCGGGTCCGGCTTCGTTGGTGTGCTCGTGAGTGGTCATGAACCCAGCCTACGGAGCAGGCGGCCCGCCGATATGGTCCATATCCATGACGGATTCGTGGGCCACTTTCGGCGCCGACCTGCATCTGGACCTCTCCGCCGGGCGCGGCTTGCGGGCCGGTCTCTCCGAGGCGTTGCGCGAGGCGGCGCGCAGCGGGCGGCTCGCGCCCGGGACCCGGCTGCCGTCCTCGCGGTCGCTCGCCGCGAACCTCGGCATCGCGCGCAACACGGTCGCGGAGGCGTACGCCGAGCTCGTCGCCGAGGGCTGGCTCACGGCCCGCCAGGGCTCGGGCACCCGGGTCGCGGAACGCGCCCGGCCCCGCCGGCCCGCGGCCGCGGCCGCCCGCGTCCGGCCCCCGGCACGACGGGGACCCGCGTACAGCCTGCTGGCCGGCACCCCGGACCTGGGCGGGTTCCCGCGCGCGGCCTGGCTGTCGGCGGCCCGGAGGGCGCTGACGGACGCCCCGAACGAGGCGTTCGGCTACGGGTTCGACCCGCGCGGCCGGGTCGAGCTGCGCGAGGCACTGGCCGGCTATCTGGCGCGGGCCCGCGGGGTGTACACGGACCCGGACCGGATCGTGCTGTGCTCCGGCTTCGTGCACGCGCTGTCGTTGCTGGCGCGGGTGCTGCGGGAGCGCCGGGTACGGGAGGTGGCGGTCGAGGGGTACAGCCTGGACGTGCACCGCGAGCTGCTCACCGGGGCGGGGCTGCGGACGGCTCCGCTGACGGTGGACGGGGCCGGGGCGTGCACCCCGGAGCTGTCCGCGGGCGAGGCGGGGGCGGTGCTGCTCACGCCGGCCCACCAGTTCCCGACCGGGGTGGCGCTGACGGCGTCCCGGCGGGCGGCGGCGGTCAACTGGGCCCGCACCACGGGCGGGCTGATCCTGGAGGACGACTACGACGGGGAGTTCCGCTACGACCGCCAGCAGGTCGGCGCCCTGCAGGGGCTCGACCCCGACCGGGTGGTGTACCTCGGCACGGCGAGCAAGTCCCTGGCGCCGGGGCTGCGGATGGGCTGGATGGTGGTGCCGCTGGGGCTGCTGGAGGAGGTCCTCGCGGCGAAGGGGCGGTTCGACTGGGCGTCGAGCGCCCCGGACCAGCTGACCCTGGCGGAGTTCATCCGGTCGGGGGCGTACGACCGCCACGTGCGCGGCATGCGGCTGCGCTACCGGCGCCGCCGGGACGAGCTGCTGGCGGCGGTGTCGGGGCGGGTCGCCGTCTCGGGCATCGCGGCGGGCCTGCACGCGGTGCTGGACCTCCCCGAGGGAACGCAGGGGGCGGTGCTGCGGGCGGCGGCCTGGCACGACCTGGCCCTGGAGACCCTGTCGCGCTACGCCCATCCGGACGCGGTGGAGCCGCCGCGGGAGGCCCTGGTCGTCGGCTACGGCACCCCGTCGACGAGCGCCTGGTCCGGGAGCCTGGCAGCCCTGGTGTCCACCCTGCCCTGACGCCCCGGCCCGTCGCCCGGCCCGGCGCCCCGGCCCGTCACCCCCGGCCCGTCGCCCGGCCTGTCGCCCCCGGCCCGTCGCCCGGCCTGTCGCCCCCGGCCCGTCGCCCGGCCCGTCGCCCGGCCCGGCGCCCCGGCCCGACCGCTCTGCCCCGCCGGCCCGGCGGCGGCTCCGGCGGCGCCGCTACGGGGCGGTCCCCGCCGCGGGATCCGGGTCCGGTCCCGGGGTCGGGAGTTCACCGAAGCGGGCCAGCGCCAGGGCGCCCGCCACCGCCACGACGAAGCCGAGGACCGCCAGCCAGGCCAGGCCCTCGCGGGTGCGGTCCCCGAGCCAGACGACCCCGACCACCGCCGGGCCGACCGTTTCCCCGAGCACCATCCCCGCCGTGGCCGCCGTGACCGAGCCGCGCTGCAGCGCCGAGGTCAGCAGAAGGAACGCGGCGCCGCCGCCGAGCAGCAGGGCGTACAGGGCCGGGTTGCGCAGCTCGGCCGGGGAGAAGCCGTCGATGAGGCGGACCGCCACCTCCACCACCCCGAACCCCGTCCCGGAGGCCAGCCCCAGGACCAGCGCCCGCGGCCGGTCCGGCAGGCCGCCGCACAGCGCGCCGACGGCCAGCACCCCGCCCGCGGTCAGCAGCAGGCCCAGCTCCAGCGCGAAAGACCCCTGCCCGGATCCTTCCCCGCCCGCGGACAGCCCCAGCATCGCGAGCCCCGCGCACACCACCCCCACCGCGGACCACTCCGCCGCGCTCAGCCGCATCCGCAGCATCCGCGCCGCGACCACCGCCGTCACCGCGAGGCTCGCCGCCAGGGCGGCGCCCACCGCGTAGATCGGGATGTGCCGCAGCGCCACGATCTGGAGCACGAACCCGGCCGCGTCGAGTCCCAGACCGGCCAGATAGCGCCACTGGCGCACGGCGCGCAGCAGCAGGGCGGTGTCCACGCCGGAGCCGGATCCGGGCTCGACCGCGCGCGTGCCGACCGCCTGCAGGACCGATGCCGTGCCGAAGCAGACCGCCGCCCCGAGCGCGCAAACCATGCCGATCAGCACGAATCGACTCTAGATCATGGAGTCTCGGTGACGGTTTCGACGGCCGGATTCCATCCCTTCGATGCCCCGTTCTAGGCTGTCGGCCATGGACAGCAGCAGTAGCAGCACCACCCGACGCATGCGTTCCGGCGGCGTCGCCCTCGGCGGCATGGGCCTGCTCGCCGCAGCCCTCGTCGCCTGCGGCAGCAGCAGCGAGCCGGACAAGCGCTGCGCCGACCGCGTGACCCTGGAGAAGCTCAACACCAAGGAGTGCAGGAGCGGCGGCCGCGGGTCGTACTACTACGGTGGCTCGGTCACCAACAACAGGGTCCACGGCGGAAGCTTCGACAAGTCGGCCGTCAAGACCGGCGGCATCGGCGGCGGCTCCAGCTCCAGCGGCGGCTGAGCCCGTGGAGCGCCACACCATCGAGCCCCGGCCGGACTGGCAGAAGACCGTCGAGGAGCAGGGGCTCATCTACCCCCTCACCCGCTACCCCGACGACTCCCTGCGCCCGTACTGGGACGAGAGCGCGTACTACTCCTTCTCGCTCCCCGAGGTCGAGGCGCTGGAGAACGTCGTCGAGGAACTGCATGCCATGTGCCTGGCCGCGGCCGCGCACATCGTCGAGCACGACCGCTTCGCCGACCTCGGCATCACCGACCCGAAGCTCGCCGCGCTCATCGCCGAGTCCTGGCGGCGCCGCGCCGAGCAGCCCTCCCTGTACGGCCGCTTCGACCTGCGCTACGACGGCTCCGGCAGCCCCGCCAAGATGCTGGAGTACAACGCCGACACCCCCACCTCCCTGGTGGAGGCGGCCGGTCCGCAGTGGTTCTGGATGGAGGAGCGCTTTCCCGGCGCCGACCAGTGGAACTCCCTGCACGAACGGCTCGTCGACGCCTGGCGCCGCCAGGCGGAGCTGCTGCCGGCCGGCCCGGTGCACTTCGCGCACTCCGCGGCCGACGAGCTCGGCGAGGACCTGATGACGGTGGCCTACCTCCAGGAGACCGCGGACCAGGCGGGCCTGGACACCGAGGCGCTGTCCGTCGAGCAGATCGGCTGGGACACCCTCTCGGGCCGGTTCGTCGACCAGCACCTGCGGTTCATCCGCGGCATCTTCAAGCTCTACCCGTGGGAGTGGCTGACCACCGACGAGTTCGGCCCGTACGTCCTGGACACCTACGACCAGGGCGGCGGCTCCGGCACCACCTGCTGGATCGAGCCGCTGTGGAAGATGCTGCTGTCCAACAAGGCGCTGCTGGCGATCCTGTGGGAGCTCTTCCCCGAGCACCCCAACCTCCTGCCCGCCTACCTCGACGGCCCCCGCGAGCTGGCGGAGAGCACCGGTTTCGCCGCGAAGCCGCTGCTGGGCCGCGAGGGCGCCGGTGTCAGCCTGCACACCCCGGGCGGTGAGCCGTTCACCCCGGCCGCGGGCGAGCGGTACGTCTACCAGGGGCTGGCCCCGCTGCCCGACTTCGACGGCAACCGGGTCGTGCTCGGCGCGTGGGTCGTCGAGGAGGAAGCGGCGGGCCTCGGCATCCGCGAGTCCGCGGGAGCCGTCACGGACGAGTACGCCCGCTTCATCCCGCACGTCATCCTCTGAGCGGACGTCCCGGCGGCCGGGGCGCGGCGAACACCGCGCCCCGCCCGCCGGGACGGGCCGTCAGCCCGTGGCGAGGACCGCGCGGAGCTGGTCCAGGCCCCAGTCCAGGTCCTCCTTGCTGATCACCAGGGGCGGGGCGATGCGGATCGTGGCGCCGTGGGTGTCCTTGACCAGGACGCCCCGCTCCATCAGGCGGTGCGAGACCTCCCGGCCCGTTCCGTGGCCGGGCTCGATGTCCACGCCGGCCCACAGGCCGCGGCCGCGTACGGCGGTCACCGCGCCCCCGCCGACCAGCAGGTTCAGCTCCCGGTGCAGGTGGTCACCGAGTTCGGCGGCGCGCTGCTGGTACTCGCCCGTCCGCAGCATCGCGATGACCTCCAGGGCGACCGCGCAGGCCAGCGGGTTCCCGCCGAAGGTGGAGCCGTGCTCGCCGGGCTTGAAGACGCCGAGCACGTCCCGGTCGGCGACGACGGCCGAGACCGGCACCACGCCGCCGCCCAGCGCCTTGCCGAGGACGTAGACGTCCGGGACGACGTCCTCGTGCTCGCAGGCGAAGGTCCGGCCCGTGCGGCCCAGCCCCGACTGGATCTCGTCCGCCATGAACAGGACGTTCCGCTCGCGCGTGAGCTCCCGTACGCCCCGCAGGTAGCCGGGCGGCGGCACCAGCACGCCGGCCTCGCCCTGGATCGGCTCCAGCAGCACGGCCACGGTGTTGGACGTGACGGCGTGGGCGAGGGCGGTGAGGTCCCCGTACGGGACGATCTCGAAGCCCGGGGTGTACGGCCCGAAGTGGTCGCGGGCCTCGTGGTCGGTGGAGAAGCTCACGATGGTCGTCGTGCGGCCGTGGAAGTTGTCGGACGCCACCACGATCTTGGCGTGGCCGTCCGGCACGCCCTTGACCTCGTACCCCCACTTCCGGGCGGTCTTCACCGCCGTCTCCACGGCTTCCGCACCGGTGTTCATCGGCAGCACCATCTCCTTGCCGCACAGCTCGGTGAGCGCGGTGCAGAACTCGGCGAACCGATCGTGGTGGAAGGCCCGCGAGGTCAGCGTGACCCGCTCCAGTTGCGCCCGCGCCGCGTCGATCAGACGGCGGTTGCCGTGGCCGAAGTTGAGCGCGGAGTAGCCGGCGAGCATGTCGAGGTAGCGGCGGCCCTCCACATCGGTCATCCACGCGCCCTCCGCCGTCGCCACGACGACGGGCAGCGGGTGGTAGTTGTGCGCGCTGTGCGCCTCGGCGGCGGCGATGGCATCAGCAGTGGTCGACACGGGGTCTCCGATCGTCGTCAGCGGGCCGGGTGCGGTGACACGGTGGTGTCACCTTGTATACGGCTATACGTCGCTCGTATACCGGACGCGGAAACCTTTCCCGTGGCGCGCCCGCTAAGGTTGGCGGTACGCACGACAACTGGCGCACGGAGAAGGAACTCCGGGGGAGTCGCGCGCGCACGACCGCATACGGGGCCGCTCGCCTGGGCCCCGCGGGGACGAGGACCGACATCGACCCCGGAGGAGCCGCCGTGACCGCGCCCCGCCATCCCGCCCTGACCGCCACCGACCCCGAGCTGGCGTCCTTCGTCGCCGCCGAGGAACAGCTCCAGGCGCAGACGCTCCGTCTGATCCCCAGCGAGAACTACGTGTCGGCCGCCGTGCTCGAAGCCTCCGGCACCGTCCTGCAGAACAAGTACAGCGAGGGCTACCCGGGCCGCCGCTACTACGAGGGCCAGCAGAACGTCGACCGGATCGAGGCACTGGCCGTCGAGCGGGCCAAGGGCCTGTTCGGCGTGGACCACGCCAACGTCCAGCCGTACTCCGGCTCGCCCGCGAACCTGGCCGTGTACCTGGCCTTCGCGCAGCCCGGCGACACGGTGATGGGCATGGCCCTGCCGATGGGTGGTCACCTGACGCACGGCTGGGGCGTGTCGGCGACGGGCACCTGGTTCCGCGGCGTGCAGTACGGGGTCTCCGCGGACACCGGGCTGATCGACTACGACGCGGTGCGCGACCTCGCGCTGACCGAACGCCCGAAGATCATCTTCTGTGGCGGCACCGCACTGCCCCGCACGATCGACTTCGAGGCCTTCGCGTCCATCGCGAAGGAGGCGGGCTCGGTCCTGGTCGCCGACATCGCCCACATCGCGGGTCTGATCGCGGGCGGGGCCCACCCCTCCCCGGCCGGCCACGTCGACGTCATCTCCACCACCACGCACAAGACCCTGCGCGGCCCGCGCGGCGCGATGCTGATGTGCCGCGAGGAGCACGCCAAGGCCATCGACAAGGCCGTGTTCCCCGGCCTCCAGGGCGGCCCGCACAACCAGACGACGGCGGGCATCGCGGTGGCCCTGCACGAGGCGGCGCAGCCGTCGTTCACCGCGTACGCGCACGCGGTGGTGGCCAACGCGAAGGCGCTGGCCGAGGCGCTGCTGGAGCGTGGTTTCGACCTGGTGTCGGGCGGTACCGACAACCACCTGATCCTGATCGACCTGACCCGCAAGGGCGTTCCGGGCAAGACCGCGGCGAAGGCGCTGGACCGGGCGGGCATCGTCGTGAACTACAACACGGTCCCGTTCGACCCGCGCAAGCCGTTCGACCCGTCCGGCATCCGCATCGGCACGCCGTCGCTGACCTCGCGCGGTCTGACCGCCGAGCACATGGCGCAGGTCGCCGACTGGATCGCGCGGGCCGTGGACGCCGCCGCGGGCGGCGACGAGCCGGCCCTGGCCGCGGTCCGGGCCGAGGTCGCCGACCTGATGGCCGCCCACCCGGCCCCCGGCCTGCCGCTGTCCTGACCCCGCCCCGGCCCCCGTCCTCCGGACCGGTTCGCCGGTGCCGGTGCCGGGGGTGCCGGTGCCCGTGCCGGGCGGCCGAAAGCGGTCGCTCGGCAGGGTGGGGATTCGGCCGCCCGGCTACTGCCCGGTACGCGGACGGGGGCCGGGCCGGGCGGGGCCGCGGCGGTGTGACCCGTGTCGCACCCCCGTGCGGACCGGGCGGCTTCCGGCCAGTAAACGGCCCGCGCCGGCCCGCACACCTGAGAGAATGAAGCCATGGCTTCTGATCGTCCCCGCGCGCTCTCCGGCATCCAGCCCACCTCCGGTTCGTTCCACCTCGGGAACTACCTCGGAGCGATCCGCCAGTACGTCGCCCTCCAGGAGACGCACGACGCGTTCTACATGGTCGTCGACCTGCACGCGATCACCATGCCGCAGGACCCGAAGGACCTCCGCGCGAACACCCGGCTCTCCGCCGCGCAGCTGCTCGCGGCCGGCCTCGACCCGGAGCGCTGCACCCTCTTCGTCCAGAGCCACGTCCCCGAGCACGCGCAGCTCGCCTGGGTCATGAACTGCATCACCGGCTTCGGCGAGGCCAGCCGGATGACCCAGTTCAAGGACAAGTCCGCCAAGGGCGGTGTGAACGCCGCCAGCGTCGGCCTGTTCACGTACCCGATCCTCCAGGTCGCCGACATCCTGCTCTACCAGGCGAACGCCGTCCCCGTCGGCGAGGACCAGCGCCAGCACATCGAGCTGACCCGCGACCTGGCCGAGCGCTTCAACCAGCGCTTCGGACAGACGTTCACCCTCCCCGCCGCGCACATCGTCAAGGAGGTCGCGAAGATCTACGACCTCCAGGACCCGGCGATCAAGATGTCGAAGTCCGCGTCGTCCCCCAAGGGCCTGATCAACCTCCTCGACGAGCCCAAGGCCACCGAGAAGAAGGTCAAGAGCGCGGTCACCGACACCGAGACCGAGATCCGCTTCGACACGGAGAAGAAGCCCGGCGTCAGCAACCTGCTCACGATCTACTCCACCCTCACGGGGGAGACCGTCCCGGCCCTGGAGGCCCGGTACGAGGGCAAGGGCTACGGTGCGCTGAAGACCGACCTCGCCGCCGTGATGGTCGACTTCGTCACACCGTTCAAGCAGCGGACCCAGGAATTCCTGGACGACCCCGAGACGTTGGACGCGATCCTGGCCAAGGGCGCGGAGAAGGCCCGCGCGGTCGCCGCCGAGACCCTGGCGCAGGCGTACGACCGCCTCGGCTTCCTGCCCGCGAAGCACTGATCCGGCCCCGCCGCAGGACCGGCGGGGCAGCGGCGGAAGAAGGCCCCTGGCATTCCGGGGGCCCTCGGCCGCACACTGGGTCGGCACGGCACGCACACATCCGGCACACAGACGACCAAGGAGAGATACGTGGGGACCGTAACGCTCGGCGTTTCGATCGCGGTCCCGGAGCCGCACGGCACCCAGCTCCAGCAGCTGCGCGCCGGCTTCGGGGACGCCGCCGCGCACGGCATCCCCACGCACGTCACGCTCGTCCCGCCCACCGAGGTGGACACGGACCGGCTGCCGGAGGTCAGGGCCCACCTCGCCGAGGTCGCGGCCGCGTTCGGACCCTTCGCGATGCGGCTGGAGGGCACCGGCACGTTCCGCCCGCTCTCCCCGGTCGTCTTCGTGAAGGTCGCCGAGGGCGGCGCGGGCTGCAACCGGCTCCAGGGCCTGGTCCGCGACCCCGCCGGGCCGCTCGACCGGGAGCTGGCCTTCCCGTACCACCCGCACGTCACCGTCGCCCACGGGATCTCCGAGGAGGCGATGGACCTGGCCTTCGCCGAGCTCGCCGACTACGCGGCCGGGTGGACGTGCACCGGCTTCGCGCTCTACGAGCAGGGCTCGGACGGGGTGTGGCGCAAGCTGCGCGAATACCCTTTCGGCAGCGGCGCGGCGGGCACCGTCCCGGCGCAGGCCGGCGCCCCGGCCGATGAGGCCGCGGACACCTCCGTACAGCAGCCCTGACGCGGTTCCTGCCGCAGCGGCCGCAGGACCCGGCGGGCCCGGAATGCGATCGAGCGCAGGACCAGCTGGTGGAACGGGCGAAGACCGTGGCGAAAAGTCACAATCGACGACCGTAGTCCCCGAAAGCGGCAATCCCGGCTATTTCCGTCGGCTCCTTTACGGTGAGCCCATGGATTGGCTGAAGAACCTCCCGGTGGTCGGACCGGCGGCCACCCGCCTGATGCAGACCCGCGCCTGGCGCTCGTACGAGCGCCTGGACCGCACCCACTGGTCCCGGCTCGCCGCCGCGATCACCTTCATCAGCTTCATCGCGCTCTTCCCGCTCCTCGCCGTGGCCGCCGCCGTCGGCGCCGCCCTGCTCAGCCAGGAGCAGCTGGACCAGCTCCAGAAGACCCTCGCCGAACAGGTCCCCGGCATCTCCGACCAGCTCAACATCGGTGGCCTCGTCGACAACGCGGCCACCATCGGCCTCGTCGCCGGCGCCCTGCTGCTCCTCACCGGCATCGGCTGGGTCGGGAGCATGCGGGAGTGCCTGCGCGCCGTCTGGGAGAAGGACGAGAAGGACGAGGAGAACGTCTTCGTCCGCAAGGGCAAGGACACCCTCGTCCTGTTCGGCCTCGGCGCCGTCGGGCTGGCCTCGGCCGCCGCGTCGATCGTCGGCGGCAGCGCCGTCGGCCGGTTCGGCGACTGGCTGGGCATCCCCCAGCAGGGCGCGGGCGGCGTCGTCCTGCGCACCGCGGCTTTCCTGGTCGGCGTCGTCGCAGCCTTCCTGATGCTGCTGTACCTGCTGACCCTGCTGCCCGGGGTGGAGCCGCCGCGCCGCAGCCTCGTCCAGGCGGCACTCCTCGGCGCGGTCGGCTTCGAACTACTGAAACTGCTGATCAGCGGCTATATGCGGAGCGTCGCCACGAAGAGCATGTACGGGGCCTTCGGGGTGCCGATCGCCCTGCTGCTCTGGATCAACCTCACGGCGAAGCTGCTGCTGTTCTGCGCGGCCTGGACGGCGACCCGCCCCCGCCCCGCGGCTGGCGACGGGAGCGGCGGTGGGGGCGGGGGCGGGAACGGCGGCGCGGACGAGGCCGGAAAGTGACCCTGCCGGACCGGCTCAGGTCGTGTCGGTGTCGGTCCGCTCCTCGCGGCGGCTGCGCGCCCCCAGCGGCCAGCGGCGGTTGACGGCGTACGCCCCGGCCGCGGCGAGGGCCAGCGTCCCGGCCGCGACCCCGAGCGCGGTGCCGAGCCCGCCGCCGGATCCGTCGCCGTCCGCCGACGGGGCCCGGTCGTGCGACTGTGCGGGGGAGCCGTGCGGGGAGGTGTCGGCGCCCTTGGGCGGCACCAGTTCCCCGACCGGCTTGACCTTCCCGGCCGCCGCGAAGCCCCAGTCGAGGAGCCCGGCGGTCTCCTCGTAGACGGAATTGGCCCCGCCCTCCGTGTTCATCACCGTGACCAGCAGCTTCTTGTCGCCGCGCTGGGCGAGGCCGGTGAAGGTGGCCCCGGCCATCGTGGTGTTGCCGTTCTTCACGCCCGCGATGCCCTTGTACGGGGCGAGGCCGCCGGCGCCGGTCATCAGCCGGTTGGTGTTCTGGATCTCGTAGAACTCGCGCGGCTTGCCGGCCTCCTGCTCGCCGGGGAACTTGGCGGTGGCCGTGCCGCAGTACTCGCGGAAGTCCTGCTTCTGCAGGCCGGAGCGGGCGATCAGGGTGAGGTCGTACGCGCTCGACATCTGCCCGGGGGCGTCGTACCCGTCGGGGGAGACGACCTGGGTGTCGAGGGCCTGGAGCTCCTCGGCGTGCGCCTGCATGTCCCGTACGGTCTTCTCGATGCCGCCGTTCATGGCGGAGAGCACGTGCACGGCGTCGTTGCCCGACCGCAGGAACACCCCGAGCCACAGGTCGTGCACGGAGTACTCCAGCTCCTCCTTGACCCCGACCAGGCTGGAGCCGGACCCGACGCCGGACAGCTCCTGCTCGGTGACCTTGTGGATCTGGTTCTTGGGGAGCCGGGGCAGCAGCGTGTCGGCGAAGAGCATCTTCATCGTCGAGGCCGGGGGCAGCCGCCAGTGCGCGTTGTTCGCCGCCAGCACCTCCCCGGTCTCGGCGTCGGCCACGATCCACGACCGCCCCGTGAGGTTCGCCGGCAGGGCGGGGGCCCCGGGCAGCGGATTGACCTGCACGCCCGGCTTGCCGAGCAGGGACCCGCCGACGGTGGACATCGACGCGGGCGGCGCGGGCGCGCCCGGCGCGTCCTGCGGCTGCCCCTTCCCGTCGGCCGGGGGAGCGGGCGCGGCGTGCGCGGGCGCCGCGAGGAGGGCGGGGGCCAGCAGCGCGGCGGAAAGGACCGCCAGGGCGGTCTTCTTGGCAGACACGCAGGTGAACGTACATGCACATCGGCTCGCCACCGCCGGGGACCGGCCAAGTCTGCCCCACCACCGCCGGGACAGCCCACCCCGGCGCGTCCGTCCTGGGGACCGAACCGATACTGGGGGCATGAAACTCAGCCGTTCCGCTTCCTGGTTCCTGCTCGCCTTCGGCGTGTGGAGCTGGTTCATCTGGGTGTCTTTCGTCCGGAACCTGTGGAAGAACGGCAGCGGCCTGGCGTTCGACGCGGCGGGCGAGCCGACCTCGTATTTCTGGGTCCACTTTCTCCTGGCGGTGACGTCCTTTCTCCTGGGGACGGCCGTTGGTGTGATCGGGCTGCGCGGAGTGCTGGCACTGCGCCGTGCGGCGCGCCGGGGGCCGGAGCAGTGACCGTCGTCCTCTTCGCCGCCGTCGCCCTGCTCGTCCTGGCCCTGCTGGGGTTGGTCCACCGCTGGCTGTGGGTCCGCCTGGTCCGCGACACCACCCGCCCCGGGGGCCCCGCCCGCCGGGTGGGCACCGCCCTCGCCGTCGCGCTGCCGTTGCTGTCGCTGGCCGCCCTGACCGCGGGACGCGCCGGGGCGCCCTTCGCGCTCGAACAGGCCGTGGCCTGGCCGGGCTACCTGTGGCTGGCCGTCCTGCTGTACCTGAGCATGGCCATGCTGGTGGCGGAGCCGGTACGGGCCCTCCTGCTGCGCCGCCGCCCGGCGCGCGAGCCGGAGCCGCAGCCGCGGCCGGAGCCCGAACCGGTGCGTGCACCGCAGCGGCAGGCCTCCGCCCCCGTCGGAGCCGCGGCGCAGGCCGCGTCCGGGTCGGCGCCGGAGCCGGAGGCGGCGAATCCGGAGGAGCAGCAGGCTCCGCAGAAGCCGGCGGAGCCGGAGAGGTCGGAGAACCGGGAGAACCCGGAGGACCGGGAGAACCGGGAGAACCCGGAGAACCCGGAGAGGTCGCAGGAGCCGGAAGCCGCCGGGATCGGCCGGCGGCTGTTCGTCGCCCGCGCCGTCGCCGGCGTCGCGGTCGCGGCCGCCGCCGGGACCGTCGGCCACGGGACCTACGGGGTCATGCGCGGGCCGCGCGTGAAGCGGGTGCAGGTCCCGCTCGCCAAACTGCCCCGCGCGGCCCACGGCTTCCGGATCGCCGTCGTCAGCGACGTCCACCTCGGCCCCGTCCTGGGCCGGGCGCACGCCGCCCGCATCGTCGAGACCGTCAACCGCACCCAGCCCGACCTCATCGCCATCGTCGGCGACCTGGTCGACGGCGACGTCGCCGACCTCGGCCCCGCCGCCGAGCCGCTGGCCGGGCTCAGGGCGCGGCACGGCGCGTACTTCGTCACCGGGAACCACGAGTACTTCTCCGGGGCGCAGCAGTGGATCGACCACGTTCGCGAACTCGGCCTGACCCCGCTGGAGAACGCCCGCCGCGCGCTGCCGCACTTCGACCTCGCCGGCGTCAACGACGTCCAGGGCGAGCGGGAGGGCAGCGGGCCGGACTTCCGGGCGGCCCTCGGGGACCGCGACCGGTCCCGCGCCGCGGTGCTCCTCGCCCACCAGCCGGTGGTCATCCACGACGCCGTCCGCCACGGCGTCGACCTCCAACTGTCCGGCCACACGCACGGTGGCCAGATGTGGCCCGGGGAGTACCTCGCCGACCTGGCCAATCCGACCGTCGCCGGCCTGGAACGCTACGGGGACACCCAGCTCTACGTCTCCCGCGGCGCGGGCGCCTGGGGCCCGCCGGTCCGGGTCGGGGCGCCGTCCGACATCACCGTCGTCGAGCTCGCCTCGTACCAGGCCTGAACCGGACGGCGCCGGCGGCCCGTTCAGCCCGCCAGGCGCCGTTCGAGGCCGTCGAGGATGAGGTCCAGCCCGAAGTCGAACTCGGCCCCGTGGTCGTACCCGGGCCGCATGACGTGCTCCCGGGTGAACTCGACCAGGTGCGGGTACTCCTCGGCCGGGAACTGCGCGAGGAACTCCAGGGCGGCCCCGCCCACCTCCTGCGGCTCGAACGGCAGGGCGGCCTCCGTCAGGGCGAACCCGTAGACGTAGCTGTCCAGCAGCGAGAACGCGTGCGCGGCGAGCGCGAACGGGAAGCCGCCGCCCCGCAGGACGGCGATCACGGCGTCGTGGTGCCGGAGGGTGGCGGGGCCGGGGTGGGCGCGCGAGTCCATCACCGCGGTCGCCCACGGGTGGCGGCGCAGGACGGCGCGCGCGGAGTGGGCGCGGTGGCGGAGCGCGGTCCGCCAGTCGGTGCCGGCCGGGGGCAGGTCGATCTCGGCGAAGACGGCGTCGACGATGCCGTCGACGATCGCCTCCTTGTTGGGCACGTGGTGGTACAGGGACATCGGTTTGACGCCGAGCTCCTGTGCCAGGGACCTGATCGTCAGCGCGGTGATGCCCCCTGCGTCCGCGACGCGTACCGCCGCGGCGAGCACCCGTTCGCGGCTGAGCGGAGCCTGCTGGGCCATATCGCTTCCGTCGGTCACATCGTGGTTCTGCTGCTGCCTGCAGGGTACCGTACTAAGTAAGTCGTACTTAGTACGGATGAGAGGGCGGGCGGGCATGGAGCTGATGAAGGCGGTCGTCCAGGAGGGGTACGGGCCTCCCGAGGTCCTGCGGCTGGCGGAGGTCCCGCGGCCCCGCGCCGGTAAGGGCGAGGTGCTGATCCGGGTCGCGGCGGCGGGCGTCGACCGGGGCACCTGGCACCTCATGGCGGGCCGGCCCTATGTGGTGCGGCTGGCCCTCGGGCTGCGCCGGCCGCGGAACCCCCGGGTCGGGCAGGACGTGGCGGGCACGGTCGCGGCGGTGGGGCCCGGCGTGACCGGCTTCGCCGTGGGCGACGCGGTGTACGGGGTCGCGCCCGGCTCCTTCGCCGAGTACGCGGTCGCCCGCGCCGACCGGATCGTGCACAAGCCGGCCCGGCTCGGCTTCGAAGAGGCCGGCGTGGTGGCGGTCTCCGGGCTCACGGCGCTCCAGGGCCTGCGGGACGTGGGCCGGGTGCGCCCGGGGCAGCACGTGCTGGTGCTCGGCGCGTCGGGCGGCGTGGGGACGTTCGCCGTGCAGGTGGCCAAGGCCCTGGGGGCCGAGGTGACGGGGGTGTGCAGCACGGCCAAGACGGAGCTGGTCCGGTCGGCCGGCGCGGACCACGTGATCGACTACACCCGCGCCGATTTCGCGGCCGGCGGCCGCCGCTACGACGTGATCCTCGACATCGGCGGCAGCAGCAGCCTGTCCCGGCTGCGCCGGGCCCTCGTACCGCGCGGGACCCTCGTCATCGCGGGCGGCGAGGACGCGGGGGACTGGATCGGGCTGGGCCGGCAGTTCCACGCGGTCGTCCTGTCGCCCTTCGTGCGGCAGCGGCTGACGATGTTCGTCGCCAAGACCCGGCGGGCCGACCTGGAAGCGCTGAACGAGCTCGTCGCAGCGGGCCGGCTGACCCCGGTCGTGGGCGCCGCCTACGCGCTGGCCGACGTCCCGGAGGCGGTCCGCCTGCTGGCAGCGGGTCAGGCCCGCGGCAAGACCGCCATCACGGTCCGGCCCGCGGAACCGGGGCGCCCCTGAGCCGGACCGCCGGCTCCCCGGGGCGCGGGGGGATCGGGCCCGTCCTCAGTCCTGACCGCCGGCCCGGTGCGCCTCGGCTTCGGCTTCCGGGCCGGGGTCCGGGTAGGGGGCGGCGGAGGCGCGCTTCTTTTTTGACACGGCCGTCTGCGCCATGCCCGGCAGGAAGTCCGCGAACAGCTCGTGCAGTTCCCGTACCAGCGGGCGCAGGACCCGGAAGCGGGCCAGGACGATGCCGCGGGTCGTGAGCTGCGCGCCGCGCTCGGCGAGCCGCCGGGTCTTGACGCTGTCGGGGGACCGGTCGAAGACCCAGTACAGGACGAGTCCCATGTGCGAGAGCCACATCAGCTCGGGCAGCACGTCGGCCAGTTCGTCCGGCACCTTGGTCTTCGCGCCGGCGAGGACCTCGCGGTGCATGTCGATCGCGGCCTTGCGGGCCGGCTCGGACTCGGGGGAGAAGGGGCTGAGCGGGCTCTCGGGGTCCGCGGCGTTCTTGAAGAACTGCGAGGCGAACTCGTGGTAGGGCGCCGCGATGTCCAGCCAGGTCGTCAGTACGCCCGCGAGCCGCTTCTGCAGGTCGGTCTCGTTGTCGAGGATGGGCCGGATCGCCGCCTGGTGGGCCGCGCCGATCCGGTCGTAGAACCCCTGGACGAGGTGTTCCTTCGACTCGAAGTAGTAGTAGGCGTTGCCGACCGAGACTCCGGCCTCCTTGGCGATGGCCCGCATGGTCGTCTTGTCGAAGCCGCGCTCCTGGAAGAGGCGGAGCGCGGTTTCGAGGATGAGCGTGCGGGTCTGCTCGCTCTTGGGAGCCTTCTGATCAGTCACGGTGTCCGAGCCTATCGGGGTGCGGGGCAGTGCTCGTCACAGGCAGGTCCTTCCGCGTCCGGCCCGGGCTCCGCGCCGGGCCCGGTCCGCACTGCCTGCCGCCAGGCGGAGGCGGTGTACATGGCGGCCCGGGCGAAGGGCCGGCCGGCCGGGGTGGCGAGCCAGTTCGCCTTCGGCCGGTGCTCGGCCAGCGCCCACAGGCAGACGATGAAGGCGTCGGTGCCGGTCCACACCTGGCCCGAGTCCCCGATCACGGTGATCTCGCGCAAGGTCGAGGCGTGGTCGAGCTCGGGGAACCGCCGCCGTGCCTCCTGGGACCCGGCCGGCACGAGCCGGAGCGGGACCAGCCACCGCTGCCCGAGCAGCCAGTGCCGGATGTGGACGCACAGCGGGCAGTCCGCGTCGTACAGGACGGTCAGGTGCCCGGTGGCGGCGGTGTGCGCGGCCGGTGCCATCGGTCAGGCCCTGGCGGTCGGCACGGTCCAGCCCTGCGGGGCGACCGGCGGCGTCTGCTGACGCTCCATGATCCCGCGGCGGCGCATCTTGTTCAGCACCCACACGTTGCCGAGGTGCATGACGCCGAGGACCAGCAGGACGACGCCGAGCTTGACCGAGAGCGCCTCGAAGAGGGCCCGGGCGGTGTCGATCGTGTCGGCCGACCGCAGGTAGAGGGCGACGAAGCCGATGTTCACGAGGTAGAAGCCGACCACCAGGAGGTGGTTCACGGCGTCCGCGAGCTTCTCGTTCCCGTGCAGGACGTCGGCGATGAAGATCCGCCCGTTGCGGCTGAGCGTCCGGGCCACCCAGATGGTGAGGCCGATGCTGATGAGCAGGTAGATGACGTACGCGACGACGGTGAGGTCCAATGCCCTCGCCCCCCTTGAACGTGTTCAACTCGTTGGCAGGACTGACTCTAGACCTCTTTTTGAACAGGTTCAAGCCGCGTGTCGGGCCGGCCTCGCTACTCCGGCGCCTCGATCCACATCAGGCACCTGCCGTGGATGTCCCGCTTGACGCAGAGCCGCATCCGGGCCGCCCGGGGGCCGGCGGCGGCCTCGGCTTCCTCGCGGTCCACGAACTCCGTGATGATCCGCCGGTCCTCCACCCGGGAGATCCCGACCTGCCGGCTGAAGTCGACCCCCAGCTCGATCTCCTGCTCCAGGCTCGCGAGGGCGTACCTGCCCTGCGCGTCCGGGTACTTCCGGAAGAGGTCCGCGACGGCCTCGAAGAAGGCGAGGTCCTCGTCGCTGCGCACCCTGTCGTCCGTCGTCATGACTGGCTCCTGTTCGGGCGGGCGGTTGGATGGATCCGGCCGGCCCCGCGGGCCGCAGCCGCGACGCACGACCGTGAGGGCCGTGGTCGCGCGGGGGCCGGGAGGGGGCGCCGGCGGGGGCCTGTTCACCGCGGCCGACCGCTCCCCTCCGTCAAGCCTGGCACGCCGCCGGTACGGCTGCCATCCGGCCGTCCGGCCGTCCGGCCGCCGCCTCAGGGGCGGCCCAGGAACTCCAGCAGCAGGGCGGTCGTCTCCTGCGGGCGCTCCAGCGACGGCAGGTGGCCGGCCCAGGGCAGCTCCACGTGGCGGGCGCCCGGCACCAACTGCGGGACGGAGGCGGCGATGCCGCGGAAGTCGGGGTGGTCGTGCGCGCCGCCGAACGCCACCGTCGGAGCGGTGACGTCCGCGAGGTCGACGGGGTGCGCCGGGAGTTCGTGGTCCTCGGTCATGGTCTGCCCGACCTCGAAGCTGCGGCGCTGCATGGTCCGTACGAACTCCTTGGCCTCCTCGGAGGCGGACGGCCCGAGCCAGGTGTCGACCATCAGCTCGACCGCGGCCCCGGTGTCGCCGGCCGCCAGCAGCGCGTCCTCCCGCTCGTCGATCTCCCGCAGGGCCGGGCTCGGCGTGTGGCCGGGCAGGTCGGTGCAGAGGAGGGCCAGTCGGGTCACCCGTCCCGGGTGCCGGGCCGCGATTTGCAGGGCGACGCGGCCCCCGTACGAGGACCCGACCAGCGCCGCCCGCTCGATGCCCAGGTGGTCCAGCAGGGCCACCACGTCGTCCTCGTCGCGGTAGGGCGCGGTCGCGGGAGGGGTCTCGCCGCAGGTGCGGAAGTCCATCCGGACCACCCGGAAACCGGCCTCGGCCAGGGGCTCCCACTGAGCCCGCCACATCCGCCGGTCGCAGACGGAGGAGTGCAGCAGCACCACGGCCGGGCCGTCGGCCGGACCCGCCACGTCGTGGGCGGGGAGGGGGTCGGGTTCGGAAAGGAGCGCACCAGCAGCGGCACCGGCAGCTGCATCGGCTGCGGCCGCAGGCGAAGGGATCACGTTCGTCATGGGCGCATCCTGCCGGAGCCGGGCCGCCCGCCGCCTGCGGAAATCCCGCGCCGGCCGCTGTCGGTGCCCGCCCGTACGCTTCCGGGCAGGCGTGGGGTGACGGGCGGAGTCCGGCGCCTTCCAGCGGCTGACCACCGACCAGGTGCGTTTCGACCCGCTCGACGCCCCGCGGAACGAGCAGCAGCCGACGAAGGGTCAGACGGCTAGATGCTCATCGACCGGGCGTAGTTGACCTGGCCCATCACCCACTGGAAGGTGCTCGCGTCGATCGCCGGGATCATCGTGGCGTGGTGGCGGCCGCCGCTGGTGACCGTGACCTGGATGTAGCCGGTGGTGGTCTTCTCCTTCATGAGGAGGAACAGCAGGCCGAGCAGGCAGAAGATGAAGAAGATGATGGCGAGCACGATGGCGTGCGACGGGATCTTCGTCTCGGTCCGGGAGAAGTCCGTGGCGTTCCACATGGCGCCCTTGAGCGGCATCGTTCCGGACGGGGTGATGATCTGGTCGCCGGCGATGGTGATGTCACCGAGCGTCAGACCTCCGCCGCCGCCCATGGGCGGGACCGGGGCCGGGGCGTACGCGGCCTGCGCGACGGGCGGCATCACGGGCGGCTGAGCCGGAGGCGCCGGGGGCATGGCCGGCGGCTGGGCGGGGGCCGGTATGCCCGCGCCGCCGATGGTCGGTTGGTAGCCCGGGGCCGCCGGGTAGGGCTGCGGATAGCCGTAACTCGGGCCGCCGGGCTGCCCGTTGTCGCTCGCGTACGGATTCGGCTGCTGATCGCTCATGCCGCCGATCCTTACACAGAACCCGCCTGCCGAGACCGCCCCGAGCCGCTACTCCGCCTCGGCCTCCGGCTTGCGCCCCGCCGCCGTGAGGATCTCGGCGACGTCCAGGGTGACCTTGGCGCCGATCGACTCCGGCAGGGTCACGAGTTCCCCGGGGGCGTGGATGCGGTGGGTGGCGTACCCGTCCTGCGCCGGGTCGGTGAGGACGTGCAGGCGGCTGTGCTTGCGGTCGACGATCACGTAGACGGGGACCTTGGCATGGGCGTACGCGGTGACCTTGGCGCGCAGGTCGGTCTGGTAGTTGGAGGAGGTGACCTCCAGGACCAGGCGGAACACAACCGGGTCGTAGCAGTTGTTGTAGGCCTTGTGGTTCCTGTAATCGGCGTCGACCAAGGACAGGTCCGGGATGGCGTAGTCCGAGGGCCCGCCAGGGAGCCAGAGCCCCATGCCCTGGATCAGCTTCGCCTCGTCGCCGTGCAGCCCCGCCACGACGAAGGGCAGGATGAGGTCGGTCAGGACCTCCCCGTGAGGGCCGTCGGCTGGTGGGGACACGAGGATCTGTCCTTCGATGATCTCGACGCGGTAGCCGGGGTTTCGCTCCATGAGCCGGTTGGCCTCGTCGATCAGGGACCGGTTGCCAGGGGGCTGCTCAGCGGGTGCTGCGGACATCACGTGCCTCCCGTGGGCTGCTGTCGAGAGCATCATCGTAGGGCGGGAACCCGCCCCGGGGCCGGATACGGCGCGGTCACCCGAACGGCCGAGGGCCCCGCGCCCGGGCGAACCGGGGGAACACTCCCGACGCGTTACTCCGCCTCGCCCTGTGGCCTGTGCCCCGCCGCCGTGAGGATCTCGGCGACGTCCAGGGTGACCTTGGCGCCGATCGACTCCGGCAGGGTCACGAGTTCCCCGGGGGCGTGGATGCGGTGGGTGGCGTACCCGTCGGCGACCGGGTCGGTCAGGACGTGCAGGCGGTGGTGCTTGCGGTCGACGATCACGTAGACGGGGATCTTGGCGTTGCCGTAGGCGGTGACCTTGCCGCGCAGGTCGTTCTGGTAGTTGCTCGACGTCACTTCGAGGACGAGCCGGAAGACCGAGGGCTCGTAGCAGTTGTTCTCGACCAGGTACTCGTCGATGTCCGCATCGACGACGCAGAGGTCGGGAATGGCGTAGTCCGAGGGGCCGGCAGGCAGCCAGAGGCCGATGCCCTGGTGCACCTCCGACCCGCCCTCGTCCAGACCTGCGGCCAGGAACGGACGATCGAGTTTCTTGATGGCCCTGGAATGAGCGACGTCCGCTGGCGGAGTCACGACGATGACGCCTCCGATGATCTCGACGCGGTAGCCGGGGTTTCGCTCCATGAGCCGGTTGGCCTCGTCGATCAGGGACCGGTCACCGTGGGGTTGCTCAGCGGGTGCTGCGGACATCACGTGCCTCCCGTGGGCTGCTGCCGAGAGCATCATCGTAGGGCGGGAACCCGCCCCGGGGCCGGATACGGCGCGGTCACCCGAACGGCCGAGGGCCCCGCGCCCGGGCGAACCGGGTGCGGGGCCCTCGTGCGGTGTACGCGGGGGACCGGGAGGGTCAGAAGCGACGGGTGATCAGCGCGCGCTTGACTTCCTGGATCGCCTTCGTGACCTCGATGCCGCGCGGGCAGGCGTCCGTGCAGTTGAACGTGGTGCGGCAGCGCCACACGCCGTCCTTGTCGTTCAGGATCTCCAGGCGCTGCTCGCCGGCCTCGTCACGCGAGTCGAAGATGAAGCGGTGCGCGTTGACGATCGCCGCCGGGCCGAAGTACTGGCCGTCGTTCCAGAACACCGGGCACGAGGACGTGCACGCAGCGCACAGGATGCACTTCGTGGTGTCGTCGAAGCGCTCGCGGTCCTCCGCCGACTGCAGGCGCTCGCGGGTCGGCTCGTTGCCCTTGGTGACCAGGAACGGCATGACGTCCCGGTACGCCTGGAAGAAGGGCTCCATGTCGACCACGAGGTCCTTCATCACGGTCAGGCCCTTGATGGCCTCGACGGTGATGGGCTTCTCCGGGTTGATGTCCTTGATCAGCGTCTTGCAGGCGAGCCTGTTCTTGCCGTTGATCCGCATCGCGTCGGAGCCGCAGATGCCGTGCGCGCAGGAGCGGCGGAAGGTGAGCGTGCCGTCCAGGTTCCACTTGATCTTGTGGAGACCGTCGAGCACGCGCTCCTTCGGGTCGATCTCGATCTGGAAGTCCTGCCACTCGGCCTGGTCGGAGACCTCGGGGTTGAAGCGGCGGATCCGGAAGGTGACCGTGATGTACGGGGAGGCGGCGGGCTCCGCCTCCTTCTTCACGAGGGTCGGGGTGGCCATCAGTACTTACGCTCCATCGGCTGGTAGCGGGTGGTGACGACGGGCTTGTAGTCGAGCCGGACGGAGTCCTTGCCGTCGGCCGCCACCTCGCGGTACGCCATGGTGTGGCGCATGAAGTTGACGTCGTCGCGGTTCGGGTAGTCCTCGCGGTAGTGGCCACCGCGGGACTCCTTGCGGGCCAGGGCCGAGACGGCCATGACCTCAGCCAGGTCGAGCAGGTTGCCCAGCTCGATGGCCTCCAGCAGGTCCGTGTTGAACCGCTTGCCCTTGTCCTGGATCGCGACGTTCTTGTAGCGCGCACGCAGCTCCGCGATCTTCTCGACCGCGGTCTTGATGGTCTGCTCGGTGCGGAACACCGACACGTTCGCGTCCATCGTCTCCTGGAGCTCGTTGCGCAGGTCCGCGACCCGCTCGGAGCCGGTGGAGTTGCGCAGCTGCTCGACCAGGTCGACCACGAGCTGGGCCGGGTTCTCCGGCAGCTCGACGTAGTCGGCCTTGGCGGAGTACTCGGCGGCGGCGATGCCCGCGCGGCGGCCGAAGACGTTGATGTCCAGCAGCGAGTTGGTGCCGAGGCGGTTGGCGCCGTGCACCGACACGCACGCGACCTCGCCGGCCGCGTACAGGCCGGGGACGACGGTGGTGTTGTCCGACAGGACCTCACCCTCGACGTTGGTCGGGATGCCGCCCATGGCGTAGTGCGCGGTGGGCTGGATCGGGATCGGGTCCGTGTAGGGCTCGATGCCGAGGTAGGTGCGCGCGAACTCCGTGATGTCCGGGAGCTTGGCGTCCAGCTGCTCCGGCGGCAGGTGCGTCAGGTCCAGGTACACGTGGTCGCCCTCGGGACCGCAGCCGCGGCCCTCGCGGATCTCCGTGTAGATGGAGCGGGAGACGACGTCACGGGACGCGAGGTCCTTCATGACCGGCGCGTACTTCTCCATGAAGCGCTCGCCGTCCTTGTTGCGGAGGATGCCGCCCTCACCGCGGGCGCCCTCCGTCAGCAGGATGCCCATGCGCCAGATGCCCGTCGGGTGGAACTGGAAGAACTCCATGTCCTCCAGCGGCAGGCCGCGCCGGTAGCAGGCCGCCTGGCCGTCACCGGTGAGGGTGTGCGCGTTGGAGGTCACCTTGAAGAACTTGCCGTTGCCGCCCGAGGCGTAGACGACGGCCTTCGCCTGGAAGATGTGGATCTCGCCGGTGGCCAGCTCGTACGCGACCACACCGGCGGACTTCTTGACGCCGTCGACCTCGGTGATCAGCTGGTCCAGGACGTAGAACTCGTTGAAGAACTCCACGCCCTCCTTGACGCAGTTCTGGTACAGCGTCTGGAGGATCATGTGGCCGGTGCGGTCCGCGGCGTAGCAGGACCGGCGGACCGGGGCCTCGCCGTGGTTGCGGGAGTGGCCGCCGAAGCGGCGCTGGTCGATGGTGCCGTCCGGGGTGCGGTTGAACGGCAGGCCCATCTTCTCCAGGTCGAGGACGGCGTCGATGGCCTCCTTCGCCAGGATCTCGGCGGCGTCCTGGTCGACCAGGTAGTCACCGCCCTTGACCGTGTCGAAGGTGTGCCACTCCCAGTTGTCCTCCTCCACGTTGGCCAGCGCGGCGGCCATGCCGCCCTGCGCGGCGCCCGTGTGGGAGCGGGTGGGGTACAGCTTCGTCAGGACCGCGGTGCGGCTGCGCTTCGTCGCCTCGATGGCGGCGCGCATGCCCGCGCCACCGGCGCCGACGATGACGGTGTCGTACTTGTGGATCTTCATGAGATGTGTCGCCTCAGCCCCGTTGCCTAGCGGATGTTCGGGTCGAAGGTGAAGATCACCAGCGTGCCCAGAAGGATGGTGAACACCGTGGCGGTGTAGAGCAGGCCCTTCAGCCACAGGCGCGTGTTCGCGCGCTCCGCGTAGTCGTTGATGACGGTACGCAGGCCGTTGGCGCCGTGCAGCATCGCCAGCCACAGCATCAGCAGGTCCCAGACCTGCCAGAACGGGGACGCCCAGCGGCCGGCCACGAAGGCGAAGCCGATCTTGGAGACGCCGCCGTCCAGCACCAGCTGGATGAGGAGGTGGCCGATGACCAGGACCACGAGGACGATGCCGGACAGGCGCATGAAGAGCCATGCGACCATCTCGAAATTGCCGCGGGTGGAGCGCGGGGTCTTGCCGGTGCGCTTGCGCGGGGCCTCGATGTACGGCGCCGGGTTGTCCGCGTCGTAGAGGCTCACGCCCTCCACGTCGCCGATGGCCTGAGCGGAAGAAGTGTCAGAGGACATGCGCGTCACTTCCCGAACAGTTCGAGGTAGGCGTGGCCGAGGACGGGGACCAGGGCCCCGATCATCAGCGCCAGCCAGAGCACCATGACCGACCAGAGCATCTGCTTCTGGTAGCGCGGGCCCTTGGACCAGAAGTCCACTGCGATGACGCGGAGACCGTTCAGCGCGTGGAACAGGATGGCGGCCACGAGGCCGTACTCCAGCAGCGCGACGATCGGCGTCTTGTAGGTAGCCACGACATCGTCGTACGCCTCGGGGGAGACGCGGACGAGAGCGGTGTCGAGGACGTGTACGAACAGGAAGAAGAAAATGAGGACGCCGGTGACTCGATGAGCCACCCAGGACCACATTCCTTCCCGGCCGCGGTACAACGTTCCAGCCGGCACGGAAAACCCTCCGGAAGCGGGGCGGGGGCCTGCCGGCTTCGTTGTCGGTCGGGCCCGGCCGGGTACGGTCCACCGGCCCCGGACATCGTAGCGACGCTTTGTCGGTTCCTTCGCCCGGGGTCCTCCGGTGTGATCAAACAGGCACGGACGGCCTATCCCACGGGGGCGAATAGCCCCGTTTCGGCCGCACCCACACCGTCCGGGGAGATGAGCCAGTCCGTCAGGTCGGCGAGCCGCGACCGGGCCAGCCGGCGCAGTTCGTCCGCCGAGATCGCCCGCTCCTCCTCCGGGTCCAGCCCCATCCGGCGGCGGATCGCGCCGAGCAGCTGGTCGGCCCGCTCCTCCGGAGGGTGCCCGTCGAGGCAGACCACGAAGGCGTGCCCGAAGGTCCGCTCGTACTCCGCGTGGGCCGCGTCCAGTGCCAGCCGGGCCGCGTACGGGGCCCCGTGGCCCAGCTCCGGCGGGAACTCCGCGGCGAGCGCCTCGGCCAGGTCCGCCCCGCCCAGGTCGTACGAGGCTTCGTCGGCGGCGGCCCGCAGAGCGCCCGAGTCCGGGTACGGTCTGTGGGCGGCCACCCGGTGTGCCCAGCGCCGGCTGCCGCAGCACTGCATCAGGACGGCCTCGGCCGCCTCGGCGGACAGGGCGTTCAAACGCGCCAGGCCGTGGTCGTGGACGAGGGCGGAGCGTTCCGCAGGCGTCTGCCCCAGACTTCGTCCGGGAGGGGCCCCCAGGGAGGTACCCCCAGGGGCCTGTGCCGGAAGATGGCTGGACAGCGGGGGACTCCTCGGGGCGCGGTACCGGTGTACCGCCACGCTAGCGACGCCAGACAGGGCGCGCCGGGCCGGTGCGGTGTTTTCACCCGGAAGTGAGCCGAAAGGATGACGTGGTGAGGTCCACGAGAGGGAGGTGGAAGACGACCGAGGCCGCCACCCCCCACAGGAGAGGCCCCGGTCGCCGTCCGTACGGACTCGTGCGACAAGCCCGTACCCATGACAGCGCCGCGCGTGCGTTTTGTGTCACACCTCGGTTCGCGCACGATTGGTTGCTCCCCGTACAACTCGTGGACGAAGGTACTTGAAAGCCGTAACGTGCTGATTTGCGCCACACGTACAGGACAGTGAACGGGTTGGGGACTTTGCTGGGGGACGACGCGGAGCTGACCGCCGCGGTGCTCGCGGCACAGGACGGCGACGAGAACGCGTTCCGTGCTGTGTACCGCTCCGTGCACCCACGGCTGCTCGGGTACGTACGCACGCTCGTCGGCGACGGCGATGCGGAGGACGTGACCTCCGAGGCCTGGCTGCAGATCGCCCGCGACCTCGACTCCTTCACCGGCGACGCCGACCGCTTCCGCGGCTGGGCCGCCCGGGTGGCCCGCAACCGGGCCCTGGACCACGTCCGGATGCGCGGCCGCCGTCCCGCCATCGGCGGGGACGAGACCGAGCTGACGGGCCGGGCCGCCGACAGCGACACCGCGGGCGAGGCGATGGAGGCCCTCTCCACCGGCCGGACCATGGCCCTGATCGCCCGGCTTCCGCAGGACCAGGCCGAGGCGGTGGTCCTGCGCGTCGTGGTCGGGCTCGACGCCAAGAGCGCGGCCGAGACCCTGGGCAAGCGGCCCGGAGCGGTCCGCACCGCCGCCCACCGGGGCCTGAAGAAACTGGCGGAACTGCTGGGCGCCGAGGGCGGCCACGGGCCGGAAGCGGAACCTGGGTCGGACCGGGTTCCGGGCGTCGGCCATAATGCCGGTGGCCAGATCCGGGAGGGCGGGGGTCAGCGCGACCTCGACGCCGTGCCCGCGCAGCGCGGCCGGGGTGGTGGCCTCGTAGAACAAACCGGTGTGACGCATTCACGTTGGCGGACGCAGAAGGACATGTGATGGCCGACGAGCGCAACAGGTGGTTGGACCGGGTGGCGGCAGAACGCGTGCTGAACGGCACGCCGGCCGCCCCGGGCGCCGATCGCCGCGCCCGGGATGCCGAAGACCGGCTGCGGTCCGCCCTCGACATGCTGGTGCCGCCGCAGGCCCCCGCCGGGGCGGAGCTGCCCGGAGAGGCCGCCGCGCTGGCCGCGTTCCGCGCCGCGCGCGCGGGCTCCACCGGCGCTGCGGGCTCCACCGGCGCTGCGGGCTCCACCGGCGCTGCGGGCTCCACCGGCGCTGCGGCGTCCATCGGCGCCGCTGGGTCCGCCGCCGCGGCCGGTCCCGTGGTGGACCTCGGCCCCGTCATCCCCCTGCCCGCGCCCGACCCGGCCGAAGCCGACGCCGCTTCCCGCCGGGGCCGCCCCGTGCGGTTCGCCCTGGCCGCGGCGCTGGCCAGCGTCGCCGTCGGCGGGCTCGCCGCGGCCGCGGGCGCCGGCCTGCTGGACCGCGTCACCCACACCTCCGCCGGACCCGCGCCCGCCGCGACGCTCAGAGCCCTGGAGACCCCGGCACCGTCGTCCGGCGGCACCGGCCCGACCTCTGCTCCGCAGCTGCGCCCCGACCCGTTCCGCAGCGCCGACGGCGGGCCCACCGCGTCGCCCGCCAGCCCCGACGGCTCCGCGGCCGGCACGGGCCCGGCCGACGGCGGCGGACCCGGACCGGACTCCCGCTTCGGAGGGAGCGCTGACACCTCGTCCGGCGGGGCCTCCGCGGCCGGTACGGGCAACACCGGCAAGGAGACCCTCGGCGGCGCGACCGAGCTGCACAACCAGGACGGGCAGACCCGCCTGAGGGCGGTGAACCTCTGCGAGGCGTACCGCTCGGGCAGCATGAACGCCGACCGCCGCGACAAGCTCTCCAAGCTGGCCAAGGGTCTCGCGCGGATCCCGCACTACTGCGAGGCGCTGCTCGACGGGTCCGGCGGCTCCAGGACCGGCACCGCGCCCCGCAGCAGCGGGGACGGCAGCGAGGTCCTCAAGGCCCCGAGCCCCGGCCGGGCCGCCCCGATGACCCAGCCGACCCCGGAGGTCGGCACCGCATCCCCGGGCGTGCGCGTGCCGCGCTGACCGCGGCCCCGGCACCTGCGAAGGCCCCGCGACGATGCTCCGCGCGGGGCCTTCGCGCTGTCCGCGGAGGGTGTCACGAACACCCTGTAACACTTTTCGAACCTGCGGCGCAGTACATAACGAGCCGACTGGTCATCGGCGGCGCATGAGCCGGGGTTCCCCCCGTACCCCTGGGCTCTGCGCACCTGGCGCGGGCGGGGTTCGTTCCCCCGGCCCTGCCCGCGCCCCCCTTCCTCTTCCTCCGCCTCCGGGCCCGTCGCCCCTCCGGCCTCCGGCCTTCCGCCCCGGGCCGTTCGAGCCCATGGCGACACCGGCGACACCGGCGACACCGGCGGCACACAGCAGCACAGCGGTACACGGCGGCAGCCGGCAGCCCGCAGGCAGGACACCGGGCAAAGAAAAACGGCCCGAGTCCGGCCCCCCCCGGGTCCGGACTCGGGCCGTCAGGCCCGGTGCCTCACCAGTAGACGACGACCTTGTCGCCGACCTTCACCTGGTCGAACAGCGCAGCGATTTTGCCCTTGTCGCGGACGTTCACACACCCGTGGGAGGCGCCCTTGTAGCCGCGCGCCGCGAAGTCCGCCGAGTAGTGCACCGCCTGGCCGCCGCTGAAGAACATCGCGTACGGCATCGGCGTGTGGTAGATCGTCGACGTCCAGTCCTTGGCCTTCCAGCCGACGTTGAACTCGCCCTCGCGGGTCGGGGTGTTCTCCGAGCCGAAGCGCACGTCCATCGTGGAGACGACCCTGCCGTCGATCATCCAGGCCAGGGTGCGGCTCTCCTTGCTGATGCACAGGACGCGGCCCTGCATGCAGCGCGGGTCGGGCGCGTCGGCCTCGTTGACCTCCGGCGGGCGCAGCTCGTCGGCCGTCGGCTTCTTGCTGACGTCCTGGAGCTTCTTCCAGGTGGCCGCGTCGACCGAGCCGGTGGCGGGCAGACCGTGCTTCGACTGGAGGGCCCTGACCGCGGCGGTCGTCTTCGTCCCGTAGAAGCCGGTCGGCTTCACCGACATGAACTTGAGCTGCTTCAGACGGGCCTGGAGCTCGCGCACCTGGTCGCTGTCGTCACCGTTCGCCATGATCGGCTTGACCGCCGGGGAAGCCGAGGCCGAGGCCGAAGCGGAAGCCGACGGGGAGGCGGACTGCGACGGCGACGCGGAGGGCGAGGCCGCCTTCTCGTCGGCCGAGGCCGAGACTTCGGGGGAGGCGCCGGCCGCGGAGGCCGAGGCGACCGGGGAAGCGGAGCCGGCCGGCTCCGACTTGGGCCCGCACGCAGTCGCGGCGAGCGCGACGGCGGCAGCCGCCCCGAGTGTGCGGACTATGACTCTCTGGCGGTGCATGTGCTGTCCCCCCGATTTCTACGTCGTGTGTCTAGGTGATGCCTGGCGGGCGTGGAGAGTTGCACAGGGTGCGGGGATGTTGCGCCATTGTGACCAGCAGCCGTCAGGAAGACGGCCGGCAGCCGTCGCGGGGAAGGTTGTATCAGCCCCGGGTCCCTTTGCTCTACGGAGGGCTTGGTCACATGTCGAACACCGAGAGCGGCATCCCCATCGAACCCGTCTACGGGCCGGACGTCCTGACGGAGTGGGACCCGCGCACCAAACTGGGCGAACCAGGGGCGTACCCGTACACACGGGGGATCTACCCCACGATGTACACCGGCAAGCCGTGGACGATGCGGCAGTACGCGGGCTTCGGGACGGCCGCCGAATCCAACGCCCGCTACCGGCAGCTCATCGCCGGCGGCGGCACCGGCCTGTCCGTCGCGTTCGACCTGCCGACCCAGATGGGGCACGACTCGGACGCGCCCCTCGCGCACGGCGAGGTCGGAAAGGTCGGCGTCGCCGTCGACTCGATCGACGACATGCGGGTGCTGTTCGACGGGATTCCCCTCGACCGGGTGTCCACCTCGATGACCATCAACGCCCCGGCCGCCCTGTTGCTGCTGCTGTATCAGCTGGTCGCCGAGGAACAGGGGATCGCGGGCGGGCAGCTGACCGGGACCGTGCAGAACGACGTGCTGAAGGAGTACATCGCGCGCGGGACGTACATCTTCCCGCCCGGCCCCTCGCTGCGGCTGACGGCCGACACCTTCCGGTACTGCCGGGCCGAGATCCCCCGCTGGAACACCATTTCCATCTCCGGCTACCACATGGCCGAAGCCGGGGCCTCGCCCGCGCAGGAGATCGCCTTCACCCTGGCCGACGGGATCGCGTACGTGCGCACCGCGTTGGACGCCGGGATGGCCGTCGACGAGTTCGCCCCCCGCCTGTCGTTCTTCTTCGTCGCCCGCACGACCCTGCTGGAGGAGGTCGCGAAGTTCCGGGCCGCCCGGCGCATCTGGGCCCGCGTCATGCGGGAGGAATTCGGGGCGAAGGACCCCAAGTCGCTGATGTTGCGCTTCCACACCCAAACCGCCGGCGTCCAGCTGACGGCACAGCAGCCCGAGCTGAACCTCGTACGGGTGGCGGTGCAGGCCCTGGCGGCCGTGCTCGGCGGCACCCAGTCGCTGCACACGAACTCGTTCGACGAGGCCATCGCCCTGCCGACGGAGAAGGCGGCCCGGCTGGCCCTGCGCACCCAGCAGGTGCTGGCCCACGAGACGGACGTCCCGCACACCGTCGACCCGTTCGCCGGCAGCTACGCGGTGGAGCGGATGACCGACGAGGTGGAGGCGGCGGCGCTCGACCTGATGCGCCGCGTCGAGGACCTCGGCGGGGCGGTGGCCGCGATCGAGGCCGGCTTCCAGAAGGCGGAGATCGAGCGCAATGCGTACCGCATCGCGCGGGAAACCGACAGCGGCGAGCGGGTGGTGGTCGGGGTGAACCGCTTCGCCCTGGCCGAGGAGGAGCCCTACGAGCCGCTGCGCGTCGACCCGGCCATCGAGGTCCGCCAGCGCGAGGCCCTCGCCGCCCTGCGCGCCGAGCGGGACGGCGCGGCGGTCGAAGCCGCCCTGGCCGCCCTGCGCGAGGCGGCGGAGGGCACGGCCAACGTCCTGTACCCGATGAAGGAGGCCTTGCGCGCCCGGGCCACGGTGGGCGAGGTCTGCACCACCCTGCGCGAGGTCTGGGGTGCGTACGAACCGTCCGAATCCCGCTGGTGACCGCATGCTGGAACGCTGGTGCGACAGGAGCAACCCCATGGGACACTCCTGCCCATGCTGGGTGTCACCGATCTGCCGACCTACCTCGTCGGGCTCGCCCTGATCATCCTCCTGCCGGGGCCCAACTCCCTGTACGTGCTGTCCGTCGCCGCGCGGCGCGGGGTGCGTACGGGGTACAAGGCCGCCGCCGGGGTGTTCACGGGCGACGCCGTGCTCATGGCGCTCGCCGCCACCGGGGCCGGGGCCCTGCTCCAGACCAGCCCGGTGCTCTTCGGCATCGTCAAGCTGCTCGGCGCCGGCTACCTGACCTGGCTCGCCGTCGGGATGCTGCGCGGCGCCTGGTCGCTGTGGCGGTCGCGGTCCGGGCCGCAGGAGGAGCCGGAAGCCGCTCCCGCGGGCGCGGCGGTGGATGCGGGCGAGAGCGAGCGGCCGTACCGCCGGGCGGTGCTGATCAGCGTGTTCAACCCGAAGGCGATCCTGTTTCTGGTTTCCTTCTTCGTGCAGTTCGTCGATCCGTCCTACGCCTATCCGGCGCTCTCCTTCCTCCTGTTGGGCACCCTGCTCCAGCTCGGCAGCTTCCTCTACCTGACGCTGCTGATATTCGGCGGCACCCGACTGGCCGCGGCCTTCCGCCGGCGCAGGCGGCTCTCGGCCGGGGCCACCTCGGCCGCCGGGGCGCTCTTCCTCGGCTTCGCCGCGAAGCTCGCCACCGGGTAGTCGCCGGGTGCCGGTGCCGGTGCCGGGCGCCGGGCGGCCGGCGGACGGCCCCGGTCAGGAGCGGGCCGCGCGCAGGCGGCGCAGCCGGCGGACCACGCGGCGCACCGCCGGGTTCTGCGGCAGGAACGCCAGGCCGGCCGGGACGCCGCCGGGCAGTCCGAGGGTGGTGAGGCGGCGGCGCGGGATGTAGCCGCGGGTGCGCGGCTCCGCGTGCGCGGTCAGGTGGCGCTCGACATCGGCGCGGCGCTCGGCCAGGATCTGCGGCTGCATGGCGTAGCCGACGGCGGTGACCAGCCCGGTCAGCCGGCTGCGGACCTGGTCGGGTCCGGGGGCGGTCCAGTCGGCGACGGCGGCCGCGTCCGCGAGGTCGGGCAGCAGGGCGTCGACCACCGTCAGCGGGATCCGGTTGCTGTTCTGGTACGGGGTCAGCCGGGCCAGTACGGCCTCGGTGCCGGTGCGCGCGACGGGCAGCCCGTACAGCGTGGCGGCCGTCAGCAGTCCGGTGGAGAAGCAGCCGACGACCAGGGCCGGGCGGAGCCGCTGGTACAGGCATTCGGCCAGGACCGGGGCGGAGGCGACGGTGAGCCGGGCGCCGAGCCGCTCGGCCTCGGCGGCGGCCCGTCGGGAGTACTCGGCGGGGGCGCTGGGATGGGGCTTGAACACCAGCTCGCGGTGGCCGAGGGCGTGCGCCCCGCGGACCATGCCCACGTGTAGGTCCTCCTCCTCGTGCGGGGAGAGCAGGTCGAGGGCGGAGAGGTACTGGCCCAGCAGCAGCGCCGGCCCCTCCCCGACCCCGGCGAGCTCGGGCGCCTCGGCGGGGAGCCCGTCGAGGACCTTCAGCAGGGCGTCGGTGGGCAGCAGTTCCGAGGGCACGCCGAACTCGGTGAGCAGCAGCGGCTCCAGACCGGGTACCAGGTCGGGGTGGAGCACCCGGCGCACGCGCGTGCCGAGCTGGGCGTCGAGGCGGAAGCGGGTGGGGCCGTAGCTCATCAGCCCGTCGGCGTACACGTCGACGGCGGCGCCGGGGAAGAGCAGGCACAGGGCGCGGGCGGGCGGCACCTGGAGGGACTCCACGATCAGTTCGACGCGGTCGTCGCCGAGCCCCCACAGGGTGCGCAGCTGCCGCTCCCACAGGGGGACGTCCTCGGGGCGCGGGGTCCAGGAGCTGGGGTGCTGCGGGGCGATGACCGCGTTCCAGTCGATGACCTCGTCGAAGCGGGTGCGCAGCTCGGTGAAGCCGGGCATGTCGGCCAGGCCCGGGGACACCTCGGCGGCGAGGGCGTGGTTGCTGGTCAGCAGGATGCGCCGGTGGGCAGACGGGAAGCAGCCGGCGTCGATGCCGGCGGCGAGGGTGGCCGTGCCGTAGAGGGTGGAGGCGAGGAAGACCTGCGTACAGGGGACGGCTCCGGTGCCGGGGACAGGGCCGGTGCCGGGGACGGGGACGGGCGCGAGCCCGGGTACGGGTCCGGGAGCGGGCATCAGACGGCCCCCTTGCCGCTGCGCAGGCGGCGCAGGCGCCGCAGCAGGGTGCTGCGCGCCGGGTCCATCGCGTCCAGGGCCTGGTCCAGCAGCTCAGGGGGCATGCGCTGGAGGGCGCCCGCGCTCATGAGTCGGAGTTTTTCGGCCACGGGTGGTTCGAACCTTTCGATGGACCCGATATGGTGCGCGATAATTGCACAATATGTTCGGACGGCTTTCGGGAGCAGTAGTTCGACGTCGGGATCGGTCGCGGTGTCGTCCAGTACCTGATCGAATGCCCGGATGAAATCGAGCTGCCGCTCGTCCTTGATCTGCGTCAACGAGGTCGAAATGCCGCGCCGGTAGAAGATCCCGGGCAGACCGACCGCCGCGAAGGACCGCGCCCGGCGGTGCAGCCGCCAGATCCACGGCCGGTCCTCCGCCGTACGCAGCCCGTCCGTGAAGTGCAGCAACCCCAGGTCCAGCAGCCGCCGGTGGTACATGCCGGCCCAGGCGTACGGATAGTCCACGCACGTCGACCGGGTGGCGGGCAGGATGGCGGCGCGCGGATCGGCGGGCACGAGCTGGGGTCCGTACGGCACGTGCCGGACCGCGCGCGTCCGGCCGGTCACCGTGACATGGTCGGTGCGGACGAAATCGCAGTTCAGAGCCTCTATGGCAGCCAGGGTGCGGGCCAGGTGGCCGGGGGCCAGCCAGTCGTCGCCGTCCAGGAAGGCGATGTACTCGCCGCTGGCCGCGTCCAGGCCCGTGTTGCGGGCGGTGGCCAACCCGCCGTTCCGGTCGCGCACGAGGTGCACCGCCCCCGGCAGCTCGCGCGCGGCCCGCTCCAGGAGCGCGGGCGTCCCGTCCGTCGAGCGGTCGTCGACCAGCAGGAACTCGAAATCGTCCCGTGCATTGAGTTCGAGGCTTTTCAGGGCATCCGGTGCGTATGTCTGCACGTTGTAGAACGGCACGACAACAGAGAGCTTGGGCACCTGTGAGACATTAAGACGCCGCGTGGCATTCACCGTGACCCGCGTGCGTATTCCGCGTGAACGGCGCGGGGCGGGCGCGTTAACCGGCGCGGATTCGTATTTCGTCGACGGCCTGTTAACCCGATGTTGTGCGGTCGTTGGGCCTATCTGCGAAATCCCCGAATACCTTCTGCCAGGTGCCAGTCAGCAATCGCGCAGACACCATCGCATCCCATGCGTCCCGTGCGTCACGCACGCCTCGCACCGGCCTCTCCGTCGCCGTTCTGGCGGATTCCGACACGCGCTGGAAATGGGGTGCGCTCACCGCCCGACGCCTCGTGCCCGACCACGCCGAACTCACCGGGTACCTGCTGCGCGGCCGGGCCACCCCGACCGCGCGGCAGCTCGGCGAGGTCGGGGTCCGGGCCGACCGGCTCGCGGAGGTGACCTGCCCCGAGTTCCTGGCCGCCCTGGAGCGCGAACGGCCCGACGTGGTGGTCCTCGCGCTCGTCGGCGGCGCCGTCCAGGCCGTCCTGCACGGGGTCCGCGCGCTGTGGCCGGAGCCGGCCGCCCGCCCGGTGCTCGTCACCGGTTACGTCGGCGTCGTCTACGAGAAGCTCGCCGACGGGCTGCTGCTGCGGCACGGCGCCGACCTCGTCCTCGCCAACTCCCGGCACGACGCCGAACGCTTCCGCGCGGTGTACGAGGGAGTCGGCGCGGCCGCGGACTCCGTCACGGAGACCGCCCTCCCCTTCCTCGCGGACGCCGGCCCCGGCGGCTCCCACCGGTCGGCGGACGCGGCTCCGAGCCGCGCCCTGCGGGTCGTCTTCGCGGTCCAGCCGTCGGTCCCCGAGACCCGCAAGGACCGGGCGTACCTGCTCGGGCGGGCCGCCGGCCACGCCCGGCTGCACCCGGACCGCGAGGTGCTCGTCAAGCTGCGCAGCCGGCCCGGGGAGCACACCACCCACCTGGAGGAGGCGCCGTACCAGCGGCTCGCCGAGCGGATCCCCGGCGGCCTGCCGCCGAACTGCCGGCTGGCCTACGGGAACATGGGCGAGGTCCTGGACGGCACCGACCTGTTGGTCACCGTGTCCTCCACGGCCGCGCTGGAGTCCCTGCACCGGGGCATCCCGACCGCGGTCCTGACCGACCTCGGCATCCGCGAGGCCCTCGGCAACCACCACTTCCTCGGCTCGGGCTGCCTCGCCTCGTGGGACCAGCTGGACTCCGGACTGCTCCCGCAGCCCGACCCGTCCTGGCTGGCGGCCCACGGCGTACCCGGCGCTGCCGCCTCCGACACCGACGCGCCCGCACCCGGGGCTCCGGGCCCGGCGGACCCGCTCACGGCGGACCCGCTCACGGCGGACCCGCTCACGGCGGACCCGCTCACGCAGGCCGCGGGCCCAGCGGCCCCCGGCTACCCGGCCCCCGGCGATCCGTACGCGGCTGCCCGGGCGCGGGTCGCCGAGCTGGCCGCGCGGCCCTGGCTGCCGCCGGTCGACCCCTACTACACCCGGACCACCGCCCCCGGATACCTCCCCGGGATCCTCGCCCGCCAGCACCTCGCCCCCGACGGGACCCCGCTGCCCGGCACCCTCCGCGACACGGCCGGCGAGTCCCGGCTGCGGAGCCTCCTGCGGCGGCAGCTGCGCGAGGCCGCCCGGGGTGCCTACCGACACGGGGTGCAGCGCGTGGCCCCGGTGATCCGCCGACTGGGAGAGCTGTGACCACCCGAGCATCCGCGCCCGCACCTGCATCTGCGCCCGCGCCCGCATCCGCGCCCGCCACCCCGCCCGCATCCGCCACCCCGCCCGCGCCCCGCACCGAGCGGACCCCCGGCCCGGGAAGCCCCCGCAAGCGGGTGCTCGCGGTGATCCCGGCCCGCGGCGGCTCCAAGGGGGTCCCCGGGAAGAACCTCGCCGAGGTGGGCGGCGTACCGCTCGTGGCCCGGGCCGTGGCCGCCTGCCGGGCCGCGGCCACCGTCACCGACGTGCTGGTCTCCACCGACTCCGAGGCCATCGCCGAGGCCGCCCGCGCCGCCGGAGCCCACCCGCTGCGCCGGCCCGCGGCCCTCTCCGGGGACACCGCGACCAGCGAGGCCGCCGTACTGCACGCCCTCGACTCCTTCGAGGAGCTGCACTCCGTACTCGTGGACGTGGTCCTCCTCGTCCAGTGCACCAGCCCGTTCATCACCTCCGCGGAGGTCGAGTCGGTCGCCTCCGCCGTCGCCGCCGGAGCAGCCGACACCGCCCTCACCGTCGCCCCCTTCCACGGCTTCCTCTGGCGGGAGACGACCCCGTCGGTTCCCGGATCCGGCAGCGACGACCCCGGCGCATGGGGCGTCAACCACGACCGGTCCGTCCGCCCCCGCCGCCAGGACCGCCCGCAGGACCTGCTGGAGACCGGAGCCGCCTACGCCATGGACGCGGCCGGCTTCCGCCGGGCCCGGCACCGCTTCTTCGGCCGCACCCTCCCCGTCACCACGGACCCCGCCCGGGTCCTGGAGATCGACGACCCGCACGACCTGGCCCGGGCGCGCCTCCTCGCCCCGCTCCTCGACCACACCCCCTCCCCTTCCCCCTCCCCCTCCTCTTCCTCTTCCTCTTCCTCTTCCTCTTCCTCCTCCCCGGCCTCCCCGCCGGCCCCCTGACACCCCCGCACCGCACCGCACCGCACCCCGCACCGAACGAAGGACCCCTCCTGCCATGACCCTCGCCACCACCCTGCACCCCCGTCTGCGGACCCTCGGCTCCCGCATCGTCGGCCCCGACCGCCCCGTCTACGTCGTCGGCGAGATCGGCATCAACCACAACGGCGAGCTGGACAACGCCATCGCGCTGATCGACGCGGCCGCCGAGGCCGGCTGCGACGCCGTCAAGTTCCAAAAGCGCACCCCGGAGATCTGCACCCCGCGCGACCAGTGGGCCATCGAGCGCGACACCCCCTGGGGCCGCATGACGTACATCGACTACCGCCACCGCGTCGAGTTCGGCGAGGCCGAGTACCGGGCCATCGACGAGCACTGCAAGGAGCGCGGCATCGACTGGTTCGCCTCCCCGTGGGACACCGAGGCGGTCGCCTTCCTGGAGAAGTTCGACCTCCCCGCCCACAAGGTGGCCTCGGCCTGCCTCACCGATGACGAGCTGCTGCGCGCCCTGCGCGCGACCGGTCGCACGATCGTCCTGTCCACGGGCATGTCCACCCCGAAGCAGATCCGGCACGCCGTCGAGGTGCTCGGCAGCGACAACATCCTGCTCTGCCACGCCACGTCCACGTACCCGGCCAAGGCGGAGGAGCTCAACCTCCGGGTGATCAACACCCTCCAGGAGGAGTACCCCAACGTCCCGATCGGCTACTCCGGCCACGAGACCGGCCTGCAGACCACCCTCGCGGCCGTCGCCCTCGGCGCCGCCTTCGTCGAGCGGCACATCACCCTCGACCGCGCGATGTGGGGCTCCGACCAGGCCGCCTCCGTCGAGCCCGGCGGCCTGACCCGCCTGGTCCGCGACATCCGCACCATCGAGACCGCGCTCGGCGACGGCGTCAAGCGGGTCTACGACTCCGAGCTCGCCCCCATGCGCAAGCTCCGCCGCGTCCAGGGCGAACCGGTCGCGGTCTGACCGGCCGTCCGGTGTGCGTACGAAGCCCCGCCCCTGCCCCAGCCCGTCCCTGACGAGGAGTGCACGGTGACCCCCTCCGCCACCTCCCTGGCTTTCGTCGAGAGCCCCGTCCAGCTCCTGAACGTGCTGGAGTGGGCGTACGCGTACGGCACCCAGCCGCCCGGCGGCGCCCCGCTGCTGGACGGCGTCCCGAGCCAGCCGGCCCGGACCGCGGGCCGGTCCGGGGCCCGGACCGGCGGCGCGGCCGACGCCCCCGACGCCCCCGACGCCCGCGACGCCGGCACGCCCCGTGCGGCCGGCGCGGCGGGCGGGCTGCGGATCGTCGTCCTGCCGCCGACCGACCCGATGTCCCGCGGCCAGCTCCGCCGCATGGCGGCGCTCGCCCGGGACGAGGGGTACGAGGTCCGGTGGCAGGAGGCCCGCGGCAGTCGGCTCGCCCCGGTCAAGGCGCTCGCAGCGCTCGCCCGCGACGTGCGGGCCGCCGCGCGGATCATCGTCGGCGACCCCTTCTCCCGGTACGTGCAGCTGCTGCTGACCCTGGTGCGCGCCGAGGAGCTCGTCGTCGTCGACGACGGCACCGCCACCATGGAGTTCGCCGCCCAGACCGCCCGCGGAGAACGCCTCGTCCGCTGGCACCGCATCGGCCGCGGCGGCGCGGCCGGCCGGCTGCGCGAGCTCGCGTACGCGCCGGTCTCGTCGGCCGCCCGACGCCGCTTCACCCCGGCGGCCCGCACGGGCCGCCGCGTCGAGATGTTCACCTCGATGCCCGTCACCGTGCACGGCACGATGAGGCTGCGGGTCAACGACTTCGCCTGGACCCGCGCCCGGTTCGGCCCGCCCCGGCTGACCCGCGGCACCGACCTGGTCGGCACCTCGCTCGTGGAGACCGGGGTGGTGGACGCGGCCGGCTACCTGGACGCCGTACGGGCCCTGACGGTGCGCCACGGTGCCACCCGCTACTTCGCGCACCGCCGCGAGTCGGCGGAGAAGCTGCGCAGGCTGAGCGAGGAGACCGGGCTGGAGATCGTCCGCCCCGACCTGCCGCTGGAGCTGACGGCTCGCCGCGGACCGATCGGCCGAACGGTCGTCAGCTTCCCGTCCACGGTCGTCCACACGCTGCCGTACGCGCTGAGCGGTACGGGCGTGACCGTTGCCGTATGCGATGTCGACCCGGCCTGGTTGACCGGCTCCGCGTCGCCGCGGGCGCAGAGCTTCCTCACCGGCGTCACCGAGACCGCCCGTGATGTGCGCAGAATCCACGCCCGTACGGTCCCGGCGGCCGGTTGAGCGCGCGAGTTTACCCCCGGCTGCATGCGGTCATGCGTCCAGAGGTCTGGTTTTTTTCCCCTGACGGCATGAACTTTTCCTGATCTCCATCCAGTTGGGCCATTCGTGCGCCTACCCTTCAACGGGTGAACCAGTTGATGTCCCGCGAGTCCCAGCCCGTCCTGCCCGGCACGCCCGCCCAGCCCGAGCTGCCCGGCACTCTTCCGGACCACCTGCGTGCCGAACTGATCGCCTTCCGCCGGGACTTGCACATGCACCCGGAGCTAGGACACCAGGAGTTCCGCACCACGGCGGCCATCAAGGCCCGACTGGAGAAAGCCGGCCTGCGGCCACGCGTACTGAAGTCCGGGACCGGGCTGATCTGCGACGTGGGCACCTGGGACGGCGGCCGGCCGATGCTGGCGCTGCGCGCGGACATCGACGCCCTGCCCATTCCCGACGCCAAGACGCACGTCGCGTACCGCTCGACCTTCCCCGACCGGGCCCACGCCTGCGGCCACGACGTGCACACGGCGGTCGTCCTCGGCGCCGGGCTCGTCCTCGCCGAGCTCGACCGGCAGGGCCTGCTGCCCCGACCCGTGCGGCTGCTCTTCCAGCCCGCCGAGGAGGTGCTGCCGGGCGGTGCGACCGACGCCATCGCGTCCGGGGTCCTCGACGGCGTGGGCAAGATCCTCGCCGTGCACTGCGACCCCCGGGTCGACGCGGGGAAGATCGGCCTGCGGGCCGGGCCGATCACCTCCGCCTGCGACCGCCTGGAGATCACCCTGGAGGGCCCCGGCGGGCACACCGCCCGGCCGCACCTCACCACCGACCTGGTGACGGCCGCCGCCCGGGTCGCCACCGACCTGCCCGCGGTCGTCGCCCGCCGCATGGACGCCCGCTCGGGCATGTCGATCACCTGGGGCCGGATCGAGTCCGGGCACGCCTGCAACGTGATCCCGATGCACGCGGAGCTGTCCGGGACCATCCGCTGCCTGGACATCAAGGCCTGGCACGAGGCGCCCGACCAGATCCACGCGGCGATCGACGAGATCGCCGGGGTGCACCGGGCCAAGTCGGAGATCACCTACGTGCGCGGGGTGCCCCCCGTCGTCAACGACCCGGTGATCACGGAGCTGCTGCGCGAGTCGATGACCGCGCGGCGGGGCGCGGAGTCGGTCGAGGACACCGAGCAGAGCCTGGGCGGCGAGGACTTCTCCTGGTACCTGGAGCACGTGCCCGGGGCCATGGCCCGCCTCGGGGTCCACCCGCCGGGCGCCAGTGTGAAGAAGGATCTCCACCGCGGCGACTTCGACGTGGACGAGGCCGCGATCGGGATCGGCGTCGAGTTCTTCACGGCCGCCGCACTGATCGACGGGCACCGTGCACGGCCGATCACGTAGGAAAGTTTTTCCTCATCTGAGCGACGGTCGGCACACCTGTCCAGCCCTTGTGTCCCAAGGGCTGGACGTCCGATGCGTCACTGATCGGTCACTGTCCGGTTCACGACGATCCGATAACGACTCATGAACGGGCCTTTAACTGACATCTACGCGCGTTACGATCGCCGCGAAAACCAGCGCCGGTCAGTAGGCGCTTTCGGTCAGGTTTTGAAGGAGCCTCCCCTTGCGCCGGATCACCAGGATCGCCACCGTGGGCCTCGCGTCCGCGGCGCTGGCCCTCTCGGCCACCGCCTGTGGCGGAAAGAAGTCGTCCGACACCGCCTCCTCCACGGAGTCCGCGGGTCAGAAGTCCGCAGCCATCGCCTATGACATCGGCGGCCGCGGCGACCAGTCCTTCAACGACGCCGCGTACGCGGGTCTGGAGAAGGCCGAGAAGGACCTGAAGATCAAGGGCGCCGAGGCGGAGCCCACCGAGGGCGAGAGCGAGGCCGACAAGGTCCAGCGCCTCACCGAGCTGGCCCGCAAGGGCAACAACCCGGTCATCGGCGTCGGCTTCGCCTACGCGCCGGCGATCAAGAAGGTCGCGCCGAAGTTCCCGAACACCACGTTCGGCCTCATCGACGACACCTCGGTGACCGACAAGAACATCGCGAACCTGGTCTTCAACGAGGAGCAGGGCTCGTACCTGGCCGGCGTCGCCGCCGCCAAGGCCTCCAAGTCCGGCACGGTCGGCTTCATCGGCGGTGTCGAGGTTCCGCTGATCAAGAAGTTCGAGGCGGGCTTCACCCAGGGTGTCAAGGACACCAACCCGAACGCCAAGGTGCTGTCGACCTACCTGAGCCAGCCGCCGGACTTCTCCGGTTTCGCCAAGCCCGACCTGGGCAAGGCCGCCGCCAAGGGTCAGCTCGACAACGGCGCCGACGTGATCTACTCCGCCGCGGGCCTCGCCGGCTCCGGTGCGATCGAGGCCACCGCCACCGCCGGCAAGTGGGCCGTCGGTGTCGACTCGGACCAGTACAACCAGGCCGGTCTGGCGAAGTACAAGGACAAGATCCTGACCTCGGTCACCAAGGACGTGTCCGGCGCCGTCTACAACCTGATCAAGTCGGTCCAGGACGGCAAGCCGCAGACCGGTGAGGTCCGCTACGGCCTCGACACCAACGGTGTGGGCCTGGCTCCGTCCAACCCGGAGTACAAGAACATGGCCGATGTCCAGGCTGCCGTCGAGAAGGCCAAGGCCGACATCATCGCCAAGAAGATCAACGTCAAGACCGCGCCGTAAGGCCGTCCCTGACGTGAAGTAAGGTCTCGGGGGTCCGGGAAGCGGTCTCTGCCGCTCCCGGGCCCCGAACCGCATTCCGTGATTCCTTGTGGCCACTTGGCCGCAAGTTTTCACTTTCGACAGTGCTACGCGCGTAGAGGCATCGTGGACGCGATACCTTCTCTCCCCGCCCTGTCCCCCCGCCCAGCGGCATCTTTTCCAGCTCCTTTCGCGCCAAGGAGAGTGCGTCATCAACGCGTCCAGCCCCCCTGCCGTAGAACTGCACGGCATCACCAAGCGTTTCCCCGGCGTCGTCGCCAACAAGGACATCGCCATCACCGTCCGCAAGGGCACGGTCCACGCCCTCATCGGTGAGAACGGTGCCGGCAAGTCGACCCTGATGAAGATCCTCTACGGCATGCAGAAGCCGGACGAGGGCACCATCGCCATCGACGGGGAGCAGGTCTCCTTCAACAACCCGGGTGAGGCCATCGCCCGCGGCATCGGCATGGTCCACCAGCACTTCATGCTGGCCGACAACCTCACCGTCCTGGAGAACGTCGTTCTCGGCGGCGAGAAGCTGTACGGCATCGGGGCCAAGGCCCGCAAGAAGATCCTGGAGATCTCGGACGCGTACGGCCTCGGTGTCCGTCCCGACGCCCTGGTCGAGGACCTCGGTGTCGCCGACCGGCAGCGCGTGGAGATCCTCAAGGTCCTCTACCGCGGTGCCCGCACCCTCATCCTCGACGAGCCGACCGCCGTGCTCGTGCCGCAGGAGGTGGACGCGCTCTTCGACAACCTGCGCGAGCTCAAGGCCGAGGGCCTGACCGTCATCTTCATCTCGCACAAGCTGGGCGAGGTGCTGAAGGTCGCCGACGACATCACCGTCATCCGCCGGGGCACCACGGTCGGCACCGCCGACCCGAAGACCGCGACGACCAAGCAGCTCGCCGAGCTCATGGTCGGTAGCGAGCTGCCCACCCCGGAGACCCGCGAGTCGACGGTCACCGACGTCCCGATGCTCCAGGTCAAGGGCCTGACCCTGGCCGAGAAGGGGGGCGTGACCGCTCCGCTGCCGGCCGCCGCCCAGGACCGCAACGAGGACACGGAGAACGTCCACGAGCACGTCCCCGTCGGCCGCCTGCTGCTGGACGACGTCGACTTCACGATCCACAAGGGCGAGGTCCTCGGCATCGCCGGTGTCGAGGGCAACGGCCAGACCGAGCTGATCGAGGCCCTCATGGGCATGATGGCCCCGGACGCCGGTGTGATCACCCTCGACGGCCAGGACATCACCAAGCACCCGGTGCGTAAGCGCCGTGAAGACGGCATCGGCTACATCCCCGAGGACCGCCACCGCCACGGTCTGCTGCTGGAATCCCCGCTGTGGGAGAACCGCATCCTCGGCCACGTCACCGAGGCACCCAACTCCAAGCGCGGCATCCTCGACCCGAAGGCCGCCCGCAAGGACACCGAGCGGATCGTGCGCGAGTACGACGTCCGCACCCCGGGCATCGACGTGACCGCGGCCTCGCTCTCCGGCGGCAACCAGCAGAAGCTGATCGTCGGCCGCGAGATGAGCCACAACCCGAAGTTCCTCATCGCCGCCCACCCCACCCGCGGTGTGGACGTCGGTGCGCAGGCGCAGATCTGGGACGCCATCCGCGAGGCCCGCCGCGAGGGCCTGGCCGTGCTCCTGATCTCCGCCGACCTCGACGAGCTGATCGGCCTGTCCGACACCCTGCGCGTCATCTACCGCGGCCGCCTGGTCGCGGACGCCGACCCGGCGACCATCACGCCGGAGGAGCTCGGCACCGCCATGACGGGTGCCGCGCGCGGCCACCTGGAAGCCACCGAACCCCACCCCGATCAAGGCTCTGTCGCTGCCGACGGTGACACGACGGAGGACGAGGCCCGATGAAGAAATTCGACAAGGACCGGCTGCTGCTCGCGGTCGCCGGACCGGCGCTCGCACTGGTCAGCGCCTTCCTGCTGACCATGATCGTGCTGGCCGCCTCGGGCGTGGACCCGATCGACCCGCTGCGCATCATGATCGAGCAGGCCGGTTACGAAGACGTCCAGGTCCTGATCCTCAACCAGGCCGGCATCTACTACCTGGCAGCCCTGGCCGTGGCCGTCGGCTTCCGGATGAACCTCTTCAACATCGGTGTGGACGGCCAGTACCGCCTCGCCGCGATGATCTCGGCCGTCGTCGGCGCCGCGGTCACGCTGCCCGGTCCGCTGCAGATCCTGATGATCGTGGCCGTGGCCATGCTCACCGGTGCCTTCTGGGCCGGTATCGCGGGCATCCTCAAGGCCAAGCGCGGCGTGAGCGAGGTCGTCTCGACGATCATGCTGAACGCCATCGCGACCTCCGTGATCGCCTGGCTGCTGCTGCCCAAGAACCTGGGTGTCCAGCTGCCCGGCTCCAACGACCTGACCACCGGTGACATCCCGGAGTCGGGCTGGTTCCCGGCCGTCGAGATCGGCCCGGGCCTGGAGGTCTACGGCTTCACCTTCGTCGCCTTCGCGCTCGGCATCGTCTACTGGTTCGTCCTCAACCGCACCCGGTTCGGCTTCGACCTGCGGGCCACCGGCGCGAGCGAGTCCGCCGCCCAGGCCTCCGGTGTGGACGCCAAGAAGATGATCATGACCTCGATGCTCATCTCCGGTGCCGTCGCCGGCCTCACCGGCATGCCGCTGCTGCTCGGCGAGTCCCACACGTACAACCTGTCGTTCCCGGCGGGCATCGGCTTCACGGGCATCACCATCGCCCTGCTGGGCCGCAACAACCCGCTCGGCATCTTCTTCTCCGCCCTCCTGATCGCCTTCATCGACAAGGCGTCCGCCGGTCTCGACACCGCCGGCTACGCCAAGGAGATCGGCACGATCATGCAGGGCCTGATCGTGATCGCGGTCGTCGTCAGCTACGAGTTCGTCCGCCGCTACGGCATCCGCCGCCAGCAGCAGAAGGTCGGCGAGGAGCTGGCCGCCGGCCACGCCATCAAGACCGACAAGGAGGTCGCGGCGTGAGCACCAGCACCGTTTCCGCGACGAGCGCCGCGCCCAAGAAGGACGGCCGCCGCAAGCTCACCCTGCCCTGGATCCTGCTGATCATCGCGGGCGGCCTCGTCCTGATCTCGCTGGTCCGGACGATCTCGGGCGCCAACGACCTGACCTCCATCGGCCAGGTCTCCGGCGCGCTCCAGCTCGCCGTGCCGATCGCCATGGCCGGTCTCGGCGGCCTGTGGGCCGAGCGCGCCGGCGTGGTCAACATCGGCCTCGAAGGCATGATGATCCTCGGCACCTGGTTCGGCGCCTGGGCCGGCTACCAGTGGGGTCCCTGGACCGGCGTCCTCATGGGCATCGTCGGCGGCGCCCTCGGCGGCCTGCTGCACGCGATCATCACGGTCACGTTCAACGTCAACCACATCGTCTCCGGTGTGGCCGTGAACATCCTGGCCCTCGGCTTCACCCAGTACCTGTCGAACTTCACCTTCGACACGGTCCCCGGCGGCTCCTCCAAGCAGTCCCCGCGCATCGAGCCGATCACCGAGATCACCGTCCCCGGTCTGTCGGGCTGGCTGGCCGACCTCCAGGCCAAGCACTGGTTCCTGGTCTCGGACCTCGCCGGTGTCCTCGGCGGCCTGGTCACCAACCTGTCGCTGCTGACCGTCGTCGCCATCCTGCTGATCCCGGCCACCTGGTGGGTGCTGTGGCGCACCTCCTTCGGCCTGCGGCTGCGCTCCTGCGGTGAGAACCCGATCGCCGCGGAGTCCCTCGGCGTCAACGTGTACAAGTACAAGTACATCGCCGTGGTCGTCTCCGGTGCTATGGCCGGCCTGGGCGGCGCGTTCCTCGCGATCGTCTCCACCGGCATCTACCAGGAGGGCCAGACCGGCGGCCGCGGCTACATCGGTCTCGCCGCCATGATCTTCGGCAACTGGATGCCGGGCGGCATGGCCCTCGGCTCGGGTCTGTTCGGCTTCACCTACAGCCTCAAGCTGCGCGGTGGCGCCGAGAACGTCCACGCGATGCTGCTGCTCCTGGCGATCCTGCTCGTGGCCGTCGTCGTCTGGCAGCTGTACAAGAAGAAGCACGTCCAGGCCGCGATCGCCGCCGCCTGCGCCGCCGGCCTGTTCGTCTGGTACGCGCTGGTCGACGCCGTCCCGAGCCAGTTCGTCGACGCCGCTCCGTACGTCACGACGCTGCTCGTGCTCGCCCTGTCGGCGCAGCGCCTGCGGATGCCGAAGGCGGACGGCATGCCGTACCGCAAGGGACAAGGCAAGTGACGACGGCGCCCACCCCCGACTGGGAGGCCCTGCGGGAGGCCGCCCGGGACGCCATGTCCCGGGCGTACGCCCCCTACTCGGGCTTCCCGGTCGGTGTCGCGGCCCTGGTGGACGACGGCCGGACCGTGACCGGCTGCAACGTCGAGAACGCGAGCTACGGGCTCGGCCTGTGCGCCGAGTGCGGCCTGGTGTCCTCGCTCCAGGCCACGGGCGGCGGCCGCCTGACGCACTTCACCTGCGTCGACGGAAAGGGCGACGTCCTCGTCCCATGTGGGCGCTGCCGCCAGCTGCTGTACGAATTCGGCGGACCGGAACTGCTGGTGGAGACCCCGAACGGGATCCTCCCGCTGGCAGAGATGCTGCCGCAGGCCTTCGGGCCGGACCACCTGAGATAACCGTGTCGACGGCCCTTCGCCCCCCGAGGCGAGGGGCCGTCGCACTTCCGTACTTCCGCGGAACTCCGCACCACCCCTCTATGCGCGTAGAAGGAAGCACCAATGGACGTCATCTCCGTCATCCGTACGAAGCGTGACCGCGGCGAGCTGAGCCCCGAGCAGATCGACTGGGTCATCGACGCGTACACCCGCGGCGTCGTCGCCGACGAGCAGATGTCGGCGCTGGCCATGGCCATCCTGCTCAACGGCATGAACCGGTCCGAGATCGCCCGCTGGACCGCGGCCATGATCGCCTCCGGCGAGCGGATGAACTTCGACTCCCTCTCCCGCCCGACCGCCGACAAGCACTCCACCGGCGGCGTCGGCGACAAGATCACCCTCCCGCTGGCCCCGCTCGTCGCCGCCTGCGGCGCCGCCGTGCCGCAGCTGTCCGGCCGCGGCCTCGGCCACACCGGCGGCACCCTGGACAAGCTGGAGTCCATCCCCGGCTGGCGCGCGCTGCTCTCCAACGAGGAGATGCTCCACGTCCTCGACACCACCGGCGCGGTCATCTGCGCGGCCGGCGACGGCCTCGCCCCCGCCGACAAGAAGCTGTACGCGCTGCGCGACGTGACCGGCACCGTCGAGGCCATCCCGCTGATCGCCTCCTCCATCATGTCCAAGAAGATCGCGGAGGGCACCGGCTCCCTCGTCCTCGACGTGAAGGTCGGCTCCGGCGCCTTCATGAAGAACATCGAGGACGCCCGCGAACTCGCCTCCACCATGGTGGCGCTGGGCACCGACAGCGGCGTGAAGACGATCGCCCTGCTCACCGACATGTCCACCCCGCTCGGCCTGACCGCCGGCAACGCGCTGGAAGTCCGCGAGTCCGTCGAGGTCCTGGCCGGCGGCGGCCCGGCCGACGTGGTCGAGCTGACCATCGCCCTGGCGAAGGAGATGCTGGACGCCGCCGGCATCAAGGACGCCGACCCGGCCAAGGCGCTGGCCGACGGCTCCGCGATGGACGTCTGGCGCCGCATGATCCAGGCGCAGGGCGGCGACCCGGACGCGACCCTGCCGGTCGCCCGCGAGCAGCACGTGGTCACCGCGCCCGCGTCGGGCGTGCTGACCCGTCTGGACGCGTACGCGGTGGGCGTCGGCGCCTGGCGCCTGGGCGCCGGCCGCGCCCGCAAGGAGGACCCGGTGCAGGCGGGTGCGGGCATCGAGCTGCACGCGAAGCCGGGCGACCAGGTCGTGGCCGGGCAGCCGCTGATGACGCTGCACACGGACACCCCGGAGAAGTTCGACTACGCCCTGGCCTCGCTGGAGGGCTCGTACGACGTCGCCCCGGCGGGCACGGCGTTCACCGCCAGCCCGATCGTCCTGGACCGCATCGCCTGATCGGCCCGTCCGCACACCCTGCCGGAACGCCGGCCCCGTACCGTCGGGGCCGGCGTTCCCGCATGCGGGGGCCACACCCCGGACGTAACCTGGCGGTGTGAGCGAGGGACGGTCCCACGAGCCGGCCGACGGTCCCGCACCGCGCAGGAGAGGCGGCCGGGCCGCACGGCGGCTGGAGGAGTTCCTCGCCGCCCGGGAGCCGGCGGGGGAGCCCGAAGGGCCCCCCGAAGCGCCCACGGACGGCGGGAGCCGGGACCGGGGTGAGAGCCGGGACACGGTCCGGGTCCGGGACGGGACATCCGCCCGGGACCCGGACCGGTCCCGGCCGGACCTCCCCCCACCCTCCGCGCAGGACCGTTCCGGCTGACCGAACAGGAGCGCCCGGTCGGCCGCACGCCCCGAACGGCCTCGGGCGCCCTCGACCCCGGGGCGGCGACACGCACCGCGTGTGCGGCCCGGGCCCGGCGAGGCCGGTTTCCCCGTGCGGTCCTGCCGTGTGGGGACGGCCGGGCACGACGCGGAGGAGCCGGGGACGAGGGGGAGGACCTGAACCGGCCCCACGCGCGCCGCGAGGGCGCCCGCGCCGCGAGGGCGTCCGCGCCGAAAGAGGTGCAGCGATGCAGGATCCGACCGCTCCCGACGACCGCGGATCAGGCGCCGCGCAAGGCACGGCCGGCCGCGGCACGGCCCGGAGCCGCCACCGCCCGCCCGGCGGCAAGGCGCTGACCCGGCTGCTCCAGGAACTCGAACGCACGGGCCGCGGCGAGGAGGCCGCCCTCGCGGTCGACAGGGCCGCACCCGGACTGGCGCGCAGCCGCCGGCAGGAGCTGATCACCGAGGCCGTGGGGCCGCCCGAGGTCCGCCCGACCGCCCGGGACCGGCCGCCGCGGCCGCCGGCCCGGGGGGACGACCGGGAGGCGGGGGCCCCGTCGCCCCGGGAGGCCGCCGAGCGCACCCGGGCGGGCACCGCGGACGCGGAGTCCCTCGCCGTCGTGTACCGGGAGACGGCCGAACGGCTCGCCGCACCGCCCCCCGCCCCCGGCCCGGTCTGGCGCTCCCTCGGCCCCTGGACCGTGCCGAACGGGCAGACGTACGGCCTGAGCCGGGTCAACGTCTCCGGCCGGATCTCCGCGGTCGTCGTCGACCCCGCGAACGCCGCGCACCTGCTGGCCGGGGCCGCGGGCGGCGGGATCTGGGAGAGCTCCGACCGCGGCGCCTCCTGGGCGCCCCGTACGGACGACGCGGCCACCCTCACCACCGGCGCCCTCGCCTTCGACCCCTTCTCCTCCCGCACCGTGCTCGCGGGCACGGGGGAGGGGAACTTCTGGGCCCGGCTGGGCACCGGGGTCATCCGCTCCACCGACGGCGGCACGACCTGGGCGCCGCTGTGCACCGACCCGTTCGTCGGCCGGGGCTTCTACGACCTGGCCTTCGACCCCACCCGCCGGGGCACCGTCCTCGCCGGGACCACCGACGGCCTGTACGGCTCCGCCGACGGAGGCGCGAGCTGGACCCCGCGCCGCTCCTTCGCCACCTGGTCGGTCGCGGTGTCCGCGAACGGCGAGGCGTTGGCGGCCTGTTCGGACGGCCTGTTCCGCTCGGACGACGGCGGGGCCGTCTGGCGCACCGTCGACCTGCCCACCGGGGGCACCCTCCCGTACACCCGGTTCGCCGTGGCGATCGCCCCGTCCGACCCCGGCGTCGCGTACGGCTGGGCGGCCGACGCCGACGAGGTGGCGCGGCTGTGGCGCAGGTCCGGCGGCACGGACTGGGCGAGGGTGCCCGTGCCCCCCGGCCTGGACACCGCGCAGGCCTGGTACGACTGGTTCCTCGGCATCGCCCCCGACCGCGCGGACCAGGTCTACCTCGGTGCCATCGACGTCTACCGCGGCGACCGTTCGGGCACGGCGTGGAGCTGGCAGTCCCTCTCCACCAGGGAGACCGGCGGCGACTCCATCCACCCCGACCAGCACGCCATCGCCTTTGAACCCGGTGCCCCCGCCGTGGTGTACGTGGGCAACGACGGCGGCCTGTTCCGCAGCCCCGACCGGGGCGGGCACTGGGAGGACCTCAACCACGGCCTGGTCATCACCGAGTTCGAGTACCTCGCACAGGACCACGCCTCGGAGGCCTGGCTGCTCGGCGGCACCCAGGACAACGGCACCAACCGCTGGACGGGCTCCCCGAAGTGGACCCACGTCCAGGACGGCGACGGCGGGGACTGCGCGGTCCACCGCGACGACCCGCGCACGGTCTTCCACACCTTCTTCCAGATGAACCTGGAACGCTCCGGCAGCCGCGGCGACTTCGGCACCTGGACCGGGGTGTCGCCCCCGGTGCCGTCCGGCGAGCGCTCGCTCTTCTACCCGCCGTTGGAGACCAGCGCCACCACCGGGCGGACCGTCGCCTTCAGCGGCGGGGCCCTGTACGTCTCCCGGGACAACGCCGGCAGCTGGAAGCGCCTGCCGTTCCCCGCCCCGGGCATGGGCAGCGCCATGTACGTCCCGCACGCCGACGAGGTCCTGGTCGGCACCACCCGGGGCCGGCTGTACCGCACCCGCTGGCAGGGCGCCGCCTGGAGCCCGCTCGCCGCCCTGGCGACGCCCCGGGCCGACGCCTGGATCAGCGACGTCCACGTCGACCCCGCCGACACCGACCGCATCTGGGTCACGCACAGCACCATCGGCGGCGGCCGCATCTGGCACTCCGCCGACGGCGGCGCCACCTGGGCCGACCGCTCCGCCGGGCTGCCGCCGCTGCCGCTCAACGCGCTGGAGGTCGACCCACGCGACCGCGACCGGCTCTGGGTCGCCGCGGACCTGGGCGTCTACCGGTCCGCCGACGCCGGCGTCACCTGGGAGCCGTTCGCCGACCGGCTGCCCAACGCGCTCGTCGGCGACATCGTCCTCCACCCGGGCGCCCGCCTGCTGCGCGCGGGCACCCGCAACCGTGGCGTCTGGGAGATCCCCGTCGACGGCTGAGCCCGTACCGGCGTACCGGCACCGAACTACGCGCCCCGCTCCGCCCCGTGGGAGGGGGGCAGCTCCTCGGGGAGGCCGAAGAGGGGGAACCAGCGGGCGGTGTCCAGGAACGCGTTGAGCCCCGTGATCCGCCCGTCCGTTATCTCCAGGACCTGGAGTGCCCACGGGACGTGGCCCGGGCTGCCGTCCTGCCGCGGGCGGTACTGGCCGAAGGCGGGCAGGCCGTTGGCGTTGGTGGGGACCAGGCGGGAGCCCTTGCAGCCGATGCCCTGGTTCAGGTGCCACGCGGCGATGTCCGCGTGGCCCTGCAGCCACAGGTCGAACGGCGGCATGGAGAGCACCGCGTCCTCGTGGAGCAGCGTGGTCAGCCGGGAGATGTCGTACGCCTCGAACGCGGACACGTACTGCTCCAGCAGTTTCGCCTGCTCCGCGTCCAGCGGGTCGGCGGGCTCGGCTTCGCGGGCCGGGCGAGCGCCCAGCGTGGCCCGCGCCCGCTGGAGGGCGCTGTTCACCGAGGCGGTCGTGGTCTCCAGCAGGGCCGCCACCTCGTCGGCCTTCCAGGCCAGCACCTCGCGCAGGATCAGCACGGCCCGCTGCTTCGGCGGCAGGTGCTGCAGCGCCGCGACGAACGCCAGCCGCACCGACTCCTTCGCCAGCGCCGCCTCCGCCGGGTCGGCGGTCTGCGGCAGCACCCGCCCGTCCGGGACCGGCTCCAGCCAGGTCACCTCGGGCCGCTCGTTCAGTACGGCGCAGGCCTGGTGCTGCGGTGCGCCGAAGTCCACGGGGCGGGCCCGCTTGTTGCCGGCGCTCAGCAGGTCCATGCAGACGTTGGTGGCGATGCGGTACAGCCAGGAGCGCAGCGAGGACCGTCCCTCGAACTTCGCGTAGCCGCGCCAGGCGCGGACGTACGTGTCCTGCACCGCGTCCTCGGCGTCGAAGGAGGAACCGAGCATGCGGTAGCAGTAGCCGGTGAGCTCCACGCGGTAGCGGCCGAGCGCCGCGTCCAGTCCCGCGTCGACGTCGACGCGGGCGTGGGCGGCGGTGGCGGTGGCGGTGGCGAGGTTGGCGGTGTCCGTCATGTGCGTCGATCCCCCCGGTCGGTCCTGATGCGACGGAACCTACCGGAGGGGTCCGACAGGCGCAGTCCGGCGCCGGAACCCCGGGCGCCGGAACCCCGGGCGCCGGGGCACGGTTTCAGCGGGCCGCGAGCAGCCGCCGCTCCGCCCGGGCCGCGTGCGAGCCGTACAGGGTGATCGACACGACGCCCAGCACCGCCAGCAGTGCGATCGCGGCCGTGGCCGCCCAGCCCCCGGCGTGGTAGGCGAGGGCGCCCAGCGTGCCGCCCGCGCTGGAGCCGAGGTAGTACGCGGACTGGTACAGCGCGGAGGCCTGCGCGCGGCCCGACACCGCGGTCCGGCTGACGGCGGCGGACGCCACGGCGTGCCCCGCGAAGAAGCCCGCGGTGATCAGGACGAGTCCGGCGACGATCGCGGCCACCGAGTCGGCCAGCGAGAGCAGCAACCCCAGGGCGGTGGTGGCCACCGCCAGGTACAGGGCGCCGCGCCGCCCCGTGCGGGCCACGAGCTGGCCCGCCGCAGCGGAGGAGGCCGTACCGACCAGGTAGATCAGGAAGATCGAGCCGATCACGCCCTGGCCGAGGGAGAACTCGTCGACGAGGCGGTAGCCGATGACGGTGTACACGGCGCCGAAGACGGTCATGAACAGGGCGCCGATCCCGTACAGCCGCAGCAGCAGCGGATCGCGCAGGTGGCCGGCGACGGCGGCGCCGACCGCGCGCGGGTCCAGCGAGGCCGGGCGGAAGAACCGCGCCCGCGGCAGCAGCACCCAGAAGGCGACCGCGCAGGCCAGCGCCATCGCGCCGACGGCGAGCAGGCCGGCCCGCCAGCCCCAGGCCTGGGCCGCCCAGCCGGTGACGAGGCGGCCGCTCATGCCGCCGATGGAGTTGCCCGCCACGAACAGGCCGATCGCGCCCACGAGCGCCTTCGGCTGCACCTCCTCCGCCAGGTACGCCATCGCGGAGGCGGGGATGCCGGCGATCGCCGCGCCCTGGACGGCGCGCAGGGCCACCAGCCACTCCAGGTTCGGCGCGAACGGCACGAGCAGTCCGACGCCGACGGCGACGGCCATGGACACCGTCATCATCCGGGTCCGGCCGAAGCGCTCGGAGAGCGCGCTGAGCGGCAGGACGAAGAGGGCGAGCGCGCCGGTGGCCGCGGAGACGGTCCAACTGGCCTGACCGGCCGTCACCCCGAAGCCGTCGGAGACGGCGGGCAGCAGGGCCTGCGTGGAGTAGAGGAGGGCGAACGTCGCGAGTCCGGCGGCGAAGAGCGCGAGGCTCATCCGGCGGTAGCCGGGGAGGCCGGGTGCGTGGGCCCGGGCGGCCTGCGGGGCCTGGGCGGCCTGCGGGGCCTGCGGGGCCTGGGGTTGCTGCGGGGACGACGGGGTGGAGGCACCCGTGGTGGCGGGTGCCCCGGTATGAACGGGAGGCATGCCACGACCGTAGACCCGCTCCGTTTCATGCGTCCAATGCACGAAATCGCGATAATCGATCCCCTGGTGCATCAGTAGAGCTCAGAGGGGTGCATGTCAATGAACCGTTACGAAGAAGACACTGCCGTGACAGCTTTGCTGGCCCCGCGGCTGGCGTACTTCGCCGCGGTCGCCCGGCACGAGCACGTCACCCGCGCCGCCCACGAGCTCGGCGTCCCGCAGTCCACCCTGTCCCGAGCCATGGTCCGCCTCGAAGAGGACCTGGGCGTCGCGTTGTTCGCCCGTAGGGGCCGTACCGTCGCGCTCACCACGGCCGGCCGGACCTTCCTCGCCTCGGCCGAGAAGGCGCTCGCCGAGATCGCCCGCGCCGCCGGATCGGTCCAGCACGACGCCGACTCCGCCTACGGCAAAGTGGCGTTCGGCTTCCTGCACACCCTCGGCCCCGAGACCGTACCGGGCCTGATCCGCGCCTTCCGCGCCGACCACCCCGGCGTCCGCTTCTCCCTGGTCCAGAACTACGGCGAGGCGATGCTGGAGCGGCTGCGGGCCGGCGAGCTCGACCTCTGCCTGACCTCGCCCCTCCCGGACGCCCCCGACCTGGTGGCCCGCCGGCTCGACGAGCAGCGGCTGCGCCTGGTGGTCCCCGACGACCACCGCCTCGCGACCCGCAAGCGCATCCGCCTCGCCGAGGCCGCCGAGGAAACCTTCGTCACCCTGGAACCCGGCTACGGGCTGCGCCGCATCACCGACGACCTGTGCGCCGAGGCCGGCTTCACCCCCCGGGTCGCCTTCGAGGGCGAGGAGGCCGAGACCCTGCGCGGGCTGGTCGCGGCCGGCCTCGGCGTGGCCCTGCTGCCGCCCCCGGCGGTGCCCCGCCCGGGCGTGGTCGAGCTGACGGTGACGGCCCCGCGGGCGGTCCGCGAGATCGGTGTCGCCTGGCTCGACGGCCACCCCGACACCCCGCCGGTCGCCCAGTTCAAGCGGTTCCTGCTGTCCCGGCGCGGCCGGCTGATCCCGGAGTGGCAGGTGCCCGCTCAGGAGGCGGCCTCCGCCCCCCGACCCGGGGCGGCGTCGCCGGGCTCCTCCGCCGCATCCGGCTCCTCCGCCGCATCCGGCTCCTCCGCCGCATCCGGCTCCTCCGCCGCATCCGGCGGGGGCGGGGTCGCGGAGAGCAGGTAGCCCGCCTGGAACCGGGACTTGGCGCCGACGGCCCGCATGACCTCCGCGATGTGGCGCTGGCAGGTCCGCTCGGACATGCCGAGGCGGCGCGCGATCGCCTTGTCCTCCAGCCCCTCCGACAGCAGCCGTACGATCGTCTGCCGCAGCTCGTCCGAGAGCGAGCGGGCCGCCTCCCGGCTCACCGTCGCCGGGAACGGCTCCGCCTTCACCCAGCACCGCTCGAAGGCCGAGGCCATGAAGTGCACGACGCTCGGCTCCCGTACCACCAGCGCCGCCCCGGGGCGGTCCGGCACCGTCATCAGACCCGTGTGCCCGTCGAAGATCAGCATCCGCATCAGCCCGTCGTCCAGCGTCCGCACCTGGGCGCCGAGCGCCGCCACCCGCTCCACGTACGCCACCGTGGGCTGCGAGTAGCGCGCGGTGTGCTGGTAGATCGTCCGCATCCGGACCCCGCGCGTCAGCAGCGCCTCGTCCCGCCCGATCGCCTCCTCCAGGGCCCCCAGCGGGCGTCCGCCGCCCGGCTGCGAGGTCAGCACCTCCCGCTCGCAGGCCGCCGCCAGCTCCCCGATCAGCGCGCGCACCGCGCCCAGGTCGGTGACCGTCTCCAGCTCCTGCCGTCCCCGCCCGCTGCGGTCCCGCTGCGCGGCCCCCGCCTCGTACGCCGGCACCAGCGCCTCCAGGCGGCCGCTCAGCCGGTCCATCTCGTTGTAGGCGTCCCGGACGAGCAGGGCCAGCGGGGCCAGCGCCCGGGAGGCCGCCGCGCGCGGGGCCACGGCGCTCCACCGGTCCGAGCCGCCGCCGGGGGCCTGCTGGAGCAGGTGGGCGGCGGCCAGCTCGGTGATCGCCCCGGTCGCCTGCGGGCCGAGGGCCGCGGTGGCCTCGCCCGGCGCGAAGGAGTGCCGTTCGGCGGCGTACGCGTACAACCGCCGGGCGGCGGGACTCAGTTCGTCCATGGTCGGGAGGTCGGTCTTCTCGGCTGGCATGTGCGCAATCGTCCAGGATTGACGTCGTCTGTAAACACCTCGGGTTCCCGCAAGGCGGCAAGACGATGCCCGCGCGGACGTCCGTCGCGCACGCCGAACCGGCACAGTGGAGCCACCGGGCGGCGGAACGCGGCACGGGGGAGCTGCTGCGCGCCGACGGACACCCGTCCCCGGCCGTCTGCTCGGCCCGCGTTCCGCCGCAACTCCGGCCGCCCGGTGTGCGGGCGCACACGGTGGTCGCGCCGGATCCGTCGGTGCCGTCCGGCCGCACGGGGGCGGAGCGGAACGTGCGGACGGACCGGCGCGCCCACCGTGCGCGCCCGTCCACGGCCGGCCGTGGCCCGGGATCCGGGCGCAGGATGGGGAACCGCGCAGGAACCGGCTCGGCCGGGCCGGGTTCAGCCGCCGGCGGCCTTCGCGTAGTCGCCGAAGCCGGTCCAGTCGACGGCCACGCACGGCTCGTCGCCGACGACCCAGGCGTCGTGGCCGGGCGACACCTGCATGAAGTCGCCGGGGCCGTAGTCGGAGCTCTCCCCGTCGTCCATGACGACGTGCATCCGGCCGCTGACCACGTACCCCGTGTGCGCGGACCGGCAGCTGTCGGTGCCGGCGAGCGGCTTGATGTGCTCGGACCAGCGCCAGCCCGGCTCGAACACGGCGCGGCCCACGGGCCCGCCATCGGCCTGGATCAGGTCCAGCCGCCCCTTGTCGTCCGCGAACGGACGCGTCTCGTCGGCGTCGTCGAAGTTCCTGCGCACGATGGTCATGCCATCGCCTCCCGTAACGGGTGCGGAGGTGGGCCCCGAGTCCATTTCTCACTCTAACGCCGGGGGCCCTCCTCAACCCCGCAGCGAGCGTCCGTACCCGGAGGCGAGCGGCATCCGCAGGCCCAGCGGCGGCGGGGCCGCCAGGGCGTCCGTCACCGGCCGCGAGTACCGGCCCGTGAACAGCGCCCCGAGGACGAAGTCCACGGACAGCGCCACGACTTCCGCTTGGTGGTCCCGTAACCGGTGGCCGTCGGAGTGGACCTCGAAGCGGCACGTCGCCCGGTTGGCCTTCTTCGCCCGCGCCGCGAGGCGGAACGATGCTTCAGGAGCGCTACGCGCGTCGTTCGTGCCGTGCACGATCAGCACCTGTCGGCCGGACAGCTGCTTCACCGGTTCAGGTGTGTCCGGTCCTGCCGCCTCGTCCAGCGAAGGCGCGAGCGCCAGCACCGAGTTGACGGCCTCGTGGCCCGCGGCGAGCAGCGCCGCGCGGCCCCCCGCCGCGTGGCCGGCGAGGCAGACCGGCACGTCCCCGTACCGGCGCACCGCCTCGTCCGCCGCCCACCGGGCGGCCTCCTCCCCGCCGCCCCGACCGCCGTACGCCACGGTGTGCGCCACCAGGCCTTCCGCCCCGCCCGCCCGGGCCAAGGCCCGTGCGAGCGGCCGCACCGGGCCGGGGGGCCACCGGGACGCCCCGGGGAGCAGGAGCACCACGCCGCTGACCGTCGAGACCGAGCCGTTCGCGCCGGCCGCCCGCCCCAGGCGGGTCCCGCGCGCCGGAGGCGCATCATGAGACATGGCGGAACAGTCTCAGACTGACAGGTGTACGCGACCCGTCCGTACGGTCTCTGTTGGATATCGGACCGGCGCCGTGCCCCAGCTCTACGCGCGTAGGCGCTAGAGTGCGCAGATGACGAGCCAGACCACCGAACTGCCCACCCCGGAACAGATCCGCCGCGCCCCGAAGGTGCTGCTGCACGACCACCTCGACGGCGGCCTGCGCCCCGGGACCATCATCGAGCTGGCCCGCGCGGTCGGCTACGACAAGCTCCCCGAGACCGACGCCGACAAGCTGGGCGTATGGTTCCGCGAAGCCGCCGACTCCGGTTCCCTGCCGCGCTACCTGGAGACGTTCGCGCACACCTGCGCCGTCATGCAGACGAAGGAGGCGCTCTTCCGCGTCGCCGCCGAGTGCGCCGAGGACCTCGCCGAGGACGGCGTCGTCTACGCCGAGGTCCGCTACGCGCCGGAGCAGCACCTGGAAGCCGGCCTGACCCTCGAAGAGGTCGTCGAGGCCGTGAACGACGGCTTCCGCGAGGGCGAGCGCCGCGCCCGCGAGAGCGGCCACCGCATCCGCGTGGGCGCCCTGCTCACCGCGATGCGCCACGCCGCCCGCGCCCTGGAGATCGCGGAGCTGGCCAACCGCTACCGCGACAACGGCGTCGCCGGCTTCGACATCGCGGGCGCCGAGGCCGGGTTCCCTCCCACCCGCCACCTCGACGCGTTCGAGTACCTCAAGCGCGAGAACAACCACTTCACGATCCACGCGGGCGAGGCCTTCGGCCTGCCGTCGATCTGGCAGGCGCTGCAGTGGTGCGGCGCGGACCGCCTCGGCCACGGCGTGAAGATCATCGACGACATCGAGGTCGCCGAGGACGGCTCCGTGAAGCTGGGTCGACTGGCCTCGTACGTGCGGGACAAGCGCATCCCCCTGGAGATGTGCCCGACGTCGAACCTGCAGACCGCCGCGGCCGCCTCGTACGCCGAGCACCCGATCGGCCTGCTGCGCAAGCTGCACTTCCGCCTGACGGTCAACACCGACAACCGGCTGATGAGCGGCACCAGCATGAGCCGCGAATTCGAGCACCTGGTCGACACCTTCGGCTACACGCTCGACGACATGCAGTGGTTCACCGTCAATGCCATGAAGTCCGCGTTCATTCCTTTCGATGAACGACTGGCCATGATCAACGACGTCATCAAGCCCGGATACGCCGAGCTGAAGTCGGAATGGCTGTTCCGGCAGACCGCTTCCACCAGCGGTTCTGTTTCGGCCTAGGCCACGGCCTGACCAAAGGAAAGCGCCCGCGGGAGACAATCCCCGGGCGCTTTCTCGTATTTAAGGATGTTTGCGGGCGGCCGTTTCGAGTGGCTAGGTTGCGGAGCCGCCCGATTCCCCAGTCCCAAGGATCAAACTTCATGAAGAAGTCAGCCGCCAAGACCCTCGGTGTCGCCGCCCTCGGAGCCGCCTTCGCCGCCGCCGCGGCCGGTACCGCCTCGGCCTCCGTCCCCAACCTCGACCTCGCCGGCGCCCTGGGCTCCGCGACCGGCGCGCTCCAGGGCGTCACCAGCCAGCAGCAGGTGAGCGCCGACGGCCAGCAGGCCAGCGACGCCGGCGCCACGGTCACCCAGCTGACCGACACCGTCGCCCCCCTGGTCGGAGGCCTGCCGGTCGGCGCCCTCGGCGGCGGCTGATCCCGTCCGGTCCCGCCTGGTCCCCGCCTGATCCACCCCGGGATCCGTGACGGTTCGTACGCGCGCACGTGGGGCGCACGCCGGTTCGACCGGTCGTGCGCCCCGCGGCGCCGTGTGCCAGGATCCCCGCCAACCGCGCGCCGACACCCGGGTGCGGGTACCACCCGGCGCCGGCCGGGGGAGAGGTCACCGGTCATGCGCTTGATGCCCCGAAGCACGGTCGGAGCGGCCACCGCCGCGCTGCTGCCCGCCCTCCTGCTGGGCGCCGTCGGATGCGGTACGGACGCCCCCGCGGGCGGCAAGGCACCCGACCCGAAGGGCTCCGCCCCGGCCGCGACACCGGCGGGCTCCTCGTCCGCCGGCTCCCCGCCCGCCGGCTCCCCGTCCGGCGCGGCCGCCCCGCCGAAGACCGGCGGCACCAGGCTGGAGCGCTCCGCCCTCGAACAGGGCGACCTGCCCGGCTACCAGGTCTCGGCGCAGCCCAAGAACCCCAACGCCCCCGACGGTCAGCCCCAGGCCGATCGCAAGGCCTGCCAGCCGCTGGCCGACATCATGGGCGACGAGCCGGACCCGGCCGCGCGCGAGACCGTCAACCGCGGGATCGGCTCGCAGAAGGAGGTCGGGCTCGCCGTCTCCGCCTCCGTCAGCTCCTACGCCGAACGCGACGCCAAGGCGCTGATCACCCGCCTCGAAGACGCCGTCACCGCCTGCGGTACGGGCTTCACGGCCACCGTCGAGAAGCAGAGCGGCAGCTACCGCGACGTGCGGGCGACCGACTACCGGACCGCCGGCGACGACACCGTCAGCTGGACCACGACCGCGGCCGCCCAGGGCGTCTCGGCCCAGGTCCACGTGGTCGTCGTGCGCCAGGGCGACACCGTCGTGCGGCTGATGGCCCTCAACGTGACGGGTGCGGGGCAGAAGGCCCAGGTTCCGCACGCGGTGGCGGACAAGCAGCTGGAGAAGGTCCGCCGCGCCGGCTGACCGCGCGCCGCACTGCCCCGGGACGCCGCACCGTGAGCCGTACCGTGCGCCGTATCGTGCGCCGCACCGCCGTGGACCGGCGGGGTGTCAGAAGGCGGCGGACGAGGGCTTCTCGTTCGGCAGCAGCAGCCACAGCGCCAGGTAGATCAGGAACTGCGGACCGGGCAGCAGGCACGAGACGACGAATATCAGCCGCATCGTGTTCGCGGAAATTCCGAAGCGGCGCGCCAGGCCGGCGCAGACGCCGCCGATCCACCGGCCGTCACGGGGGCGGGTAAGGGCGCTCATGGGGTCTCCTCTGTCGCATGTGCGGGGGTTTCCCGCGATGCCTCAATACTCCCGCGGCACCGCCGACAGAACGTCGGTCCAGGGTCCCAGTCCGACCCTGGTAATCCTCGGGGTGGACCCCTGAGGGAGCCGGGATGCGCGGGCCCGTTGCGTGCGCCGCATCCGGGCCCGCAGCGCCGGTACGACGGCCGCGTGCGCCAGCACCACGCCGAGGGTGTTCAGCAGCACCGAGTCCACGTCGGAGACCCGGCCCGGGACGGCGCTCTGCAGCATCTCGACGCCGATCGACACCAACGCGCCCGCGGCGGCCGTCCGCGCCAGCGAGGACCACGCGGCCAGCGGCGAGGGCGCCAGGCTCCCGCCGGCCAGCGGCAGCAGGACACCGAGCGGTGCGAGCAGCGCCAGGCCCTCACCGATCCGGCGGGCGGCTTCCAGCGGCCCGCGTGCGAGATCGGCCCTGATCCCGTCGAAGGGGGTCAGGTTCGCGGCAGCTGCCCAGGGCACGTCCAGGGGGCGCAGGGTGAGCCAACCGACGAGGAGCAGATGGGCGACCAGCAGGCCCCCGCCGAGGAGCCGGAGCCGCAGGTGTATGGCGGTGGCGGCGCGGGGGCCGACCTCATGACGCTGCACACCGGTGAAGACGCAGTGTCCGGTGGCTTCGGTTCCGAAATGCCCCGACCGGTGGGGACTGATGAGAATCCGATCGGATGAAAATACCGGGGCTGTGGACGAGCCTTCCCGGAGTCCGGGCGCGATCACGCACAGTGAGCGTGACGACGCACAGCGGATGCACGGAGAGGGAGCAGCCATGTTCGAACACGGAAGGGCCGGGAGGGGCCGCGCGCGGCCCGCCCGGCGGATCGCCGCCCTGGCTGGCGCCCACGCCCTGGCCGCCGCCCTGGCCGGGTTCGGCATGGTCCCGGCCCACGCGGCCGAGGCGACCTGCTTCAACGCGGCCGCCACCGGCACCGTCGGCACGCCCGGGGACGACGTCCTCATCGGAACGGAGGGCCGCGACGTCTTCGACGGCCGGGGCGGCGACGACAAGATCTGCGGACTCGGCGGCAACGACGTCCTGATCGGCGGGACCGGGGACGACCAGATCGCGGGCGGCGCGGGCGACGACCAGGTGGACGGCGGGGCCGGCGGTGACCTGCTCATCGGCGACGACATCGCCTGGACCGGCGACGCCAGCGGCCCCACCGGCCGCGACCGCCTGCTCGGCGGGGCGCAGGGAGACTCGCTGATCGGCGACCACTACGCCGTGCAGGGCACCGCGAACGGCGCCACCGCAGACCTGCTGTTCGGCGGGGACGGCGAGGACGCCCTGACCGGCGACAGCGCCGGCGACCGGGCCACCGGCGGCGCGGACGACCGCCTCGACGGCGGCCGGGACAGCGACAACCTCACCGGCGACTCGGCCGGGTTCTACGAGGCGGCCGGCGCCGGCGACGACGTCCTGATGGAGGGTCCGGGGGACAACGGCCTCGCCGTCGGTGACAGCACCTCGGTCCTGGGCAACGTCAGCGGCAGCGGCGGCGACGACGTCATCGACCTCGGCGAGGACGGCGGCTTCGGCGCCTGGGGCGACCACCAGACCTACTCGGGCAGAGCCGTCGGCTCCGGCAACGACCGCATCTTCGGCGGCAGCGCGGGCGAGGTCGTGCTCGCCGGGGACAGCGGCCTGGGCGATCCCACCAGCGCCACCGCGGGCCACGACGTGATCGACGGCCGCGGCGGGAACGACCGCATCATCGGCGACAACGCCGACGCCCGGTTCACCAACGACTCCATCGGCGCGGCGGGCGGCATGGACTTCGTCACCGGTGGCGCCGGCGACGACCTCCTGCGCGGCGGCACCGCCAACGACACCCTCAACGGCGGCGCGGGCGCGGACGACTGCGACGGGGAGGGCGGTACGAACGTCCAGTTGGACTGCGAAATCTGAACCGGTCGGGACCGGCGCGCGCAGGCCCTCCGGCGAGTGGGCGCAGGTCGGTGCGGGCCCGTGCGGGCGCCGTGGCGGATCCCGCCGCCACCCGCGGCGGGGGAGGACATCACCCGTTCGGCCCACTGCCGGTCGCCGGGCGGGCGGGGGGCCCGCACGCTCGAATGGCCCCCACCCATTCGAGCGAGAGGCGAGGTGGCGCGATGACAACCACCCCCACGCCCGCACCCGCCGGCAAACCCGGCGCCACACACCCCTGGGCGACCGGCGGCACGGTGCTCGCCGGCGTCCTGATGGTGGTCAACGGCGTCTTCGCGATCATCGAAGGCATCGCCGCCATCGCCCAGGACGACATCTTCTACACCCGCATCGGCGACTACATCTACAAGTTCAGCCTGACCGGCTGGGGCTGGATCCACCTGATCCTCGGGATCCTGGTCCTGATCGTCGGCATCTTCCTGCTCAAGGGTGCGAACTGGGCCCGGATCGCCGGTATCGTCCTGGCCTCGCTGACCGTGATCGTCCACTTCCTCTGGCTGCCCTACCAGCCGCTGTGGTCGCTCGTCGTCATCGCGGTGGCCGTGTTCATCATCTGGGCCCTGTGCACCGAGAAGGAGCCGGCGCGCTGGTGACCCGCAGATGACCGGGGGAGGACGGCCTAACGGAGGGCGAAGAGCACGATCAGGAGCACGGCTCCCACGACGGCCGGCGCGATGATCTCGTACGACCAGCGCACGCGCACACCGCCCTGCGCCCCGGCCCGCGAGGCACCGCGCTCGGCCAGCTCGCGCAGCTCGTCCACCACCTGGTCCGCGTGCGCCCGCTGCGGTTCGGCGGGCGCCGCGGCGCCGCTCGCCCCGTCGGCAGCCTTGCCCCGCGAGCTCAGGCCCTTGCCGGAGAGCCCGCCGCGGCGGCTGAGCTGCTGCCGGTTCGCCTTCTTCCGCTCCCGCAGCGAGACGGGTACCGACCACAGCTGGTACTTCGCCCCCTCGGCCAGCACCTCGGCGGAGTACCCGGCCCGGACCGCGTCCACGGCGGCCCAGGGCAGCTCGATGACCCGGAAGGGATTGCGCACCCGCATCCGGTTCTCGTTGGCGAAGACGGCCGGGCGGATGGTGAACGCCACCGTCAGCGGCACGGCGCACAGGGCGATCGCCGCGCCGTACCAGCGGGCGCTGCCCGATCCGCGCACCAGGGCGTCCCCGCACAGCCACACGATCAGGGCCAGCAGCAGGACCCCGGTGACCACGGCCATGGGGGAGCGGTAGACCCGGTCGTCGTAGACCGGCTCGTCATCGGGCTGCTGGCTGCTCATGCGCCTGATTCTGCCTCACGGCGCCCGGGCCCACGAGGTCGGCGTACAGGATGATGTTGTCGGGGCGGTGGCCGTCGGTGAGCTCCCCGCCGCAGGTGATCAGCCGCAGTTCCGGACCGCCGGTGTTCCCGTAGACCTTGGCGGTGGGGAAGCGTTTCTTCGGCACCTGTTCCCACTCGCGCACCCGGAAGACCGCGGTGCCGCCGTCCGCCCGGCCGACGGCGATCTCGTCGCCGGTCCGGATCTTCGAGACCTCCCGCAGGACGGCCGGGCCGCGGGCGGTGTCGAAGTGCCCGATCAGCACGGCCGGGCCGGTCTCGCCCGGGGTGACGGCCCCGGTGTACCAGCCGATCCGGTCCGCGTCGGCACGGAGGGCACCTCGACGGCGTGGGTGGTGGGCCATGAGGGGCTCCGGGAAACGGGCCCGGCGGGCCGCCACTGGGGCGGCCCGCCGGATGGGGTGTGGGTGGTGCGAGGTGACCTGAGGAGGGCCGGGACGTTCTGAGGTGGTGCTGGTGCTGGTGCTGGTGCTGGTGCTGGTGCTGGTGCTGGTGCTGGTGCTGGTGCTGGTGGTGCTGGTGGTGCTGGTGGTGCTGGTGGTGCTGAGTGGTGCTGAGTGGTGCTGGTGGTGCGGGGAGGCACACAGGGGGTGTGCCTCCCGTCCGGTGAGCCGGCCGAGAGCCCGGGCCGGCGGTGGTGCGTCAGGCGCGGTTGCGGGCGGCGCGGTTGCAGGCGGTCCAGGCCGCGCCGAGCCCGGCGAGGATCGCGATCAGGCCGCCGCCGGCAGCCAGGGTGGTGCTGTTGTCGGTGTCCTCGGCGGCGATCTCGGCGCCCGCGGCGACCGCGCCCTGCGGCACGACCACCGTCTGCGCGCCCGTCTGCGGCTTCATGTCGGTGGCCGGCCGCACGGCGACGGTGGTCTTGGCAGCGGTCGTGGTGGAGGGCGCAGCCTCCGGCAGCAGGTAGGAGTCCGAGGCGCCCTCGCCCTGCACGCGGACGGTGAGGTCATAGCGGCCGTCGTCGGTCTCGGCGAGCTCGTACGCGGTGCCGTCGACCACCGCGCGGGGGCGGGAGACGTCCAGCGTCGCCAGGACACGGCCCGCCCGGCCGTCGGCCGGCTCCCGGTTCTCGGCGACGGCGCGGATCCCGACCTCGGGGCCCTCGGAGTCGTTGCGCAGCACCGCGATCCGGCCCTCGCCGACGAGCACGGCCTCGCCGTCGTAGCGGTCCTCGACCGTCGTGGCCGGGGTCTGCGGCGCCTGGGGGGACTTCCGGTTCTCCGGGGTCCCGGCCTTCGGCAGCGGGTGGGACGCGGAGACCCCGTCCTTGGTGACGGTCAGCACCGGGGCGGAGGTGTCCGCCCCGGTCAGGGAGAGGAGCAGCCCGTTCGCGGTGTCGCTGCGGTGGGTCCGGTCCAGCACCGTCAGCACGTGGACCAGGTAGGCGTCGCCGGGCTTCCACTGCGAGCCGGTGAAACGGATCCAGGCCTCGGGGCCCTCCGCCCCGTTCCGCAGCACCGCGACCAGACCCTCGCCGATGTAGACGGGCTCGCCCGCGTACCGGTCGGCGTCCGAGACGGTTCCGTACACCGAGGTCACGCCGTGCGCGGCGGCCGGGGCGGCGAACGCGCCGGCGGCGCCGGCCGCGGCGGGTGCCAGCAGCGCCCCGGCGAGGGCGGCGGTGACGATCGAGGTACGGACGGCGGTACGCACAACGACTCCTGGAAGCTGTGTCGCGGGTAGGTGGGAGAGTCGCATGCCGCGTTTTCTCTGTCGGGCTTTCATCCGGTGAGTTCTGGCGGGCTGCTGAAAAGAAATCTACGGATCTTGTTCGGCCGGATCGTGGGGTTCCTGTCATGGCCGTGTAACGGCTGTGACCAGCGCATTCCGCTTCCGGCCCGCCGCCCGCCCGGCACCCTCCTCCGCCCGAATGGGCCCAGCTGCGCACAGATGTGCACCCCAGGGGGGTGACAGGCCGCTACGCGCGTAGATATGCTCGTGTGGTGACCATGCCCACCACCCCCGCATTCGCCGACGTGACGACGTCCGACAGTGCGCTGCGCCGGTTCCTGCACGGGCTGCCCGGCGTGGACGCCGTCGGCCTGGAGGCCCGCGCGGCCGCCCTCGGTACCCGTTCGATCAAGACCTCGGCCAAGGCGTACGCCATCGACCTGGCCATCTCGATGATCGACCTGACCACACTCGAGGGTGCCGACACCCCGGGCAAGGTCCGGTCGCTCGCCGCCAAGGCCGTCCATCCCGACCCCACCGACCGTACGACGCCCATGACCGCCGCGGTCTGCGTCTACCCGGACATGGTGGCCACCGCGAAGGCCGCCCTGAACGGCGCCGACGTGAAGGTGGCGTCCGTCGCGACCGCCTTCCCGGCCGGCCGTGCCGCGCTGCCGGTCAAGCTCGCCGACACCCGTGACGCCGTCGCCGCCGGCGCCGACGAGATCGACATGGTCATCGACCGTGGCGCCTTCCTCGCCGGCCGCTACCTGGAGACGTACGAGCTGATCAAGGCCGTCAAGGAGGCCTGCGTCCGCCCGGACGGCACCGCCGCCCGCCTCAAGGTCATCTTCGAGACCGGCGAGCTGTCGACGTACGACAACATCCGCCGTGCCTCGTGGATCGGCATGCTCGCGGGCGCCGACTTCATCAAGACCTCCACCGGCAAGGTCGGCGTCAACGCCACCCCCGCCAACACGCTGCTCATGCTCGAAGCCGTCCGTGACTTCAAGGCGCAGACCGGAATCCAGATCGGCGTGAAGCCGGCCGGCGGCATCCGGACCACGAAGGACGCCATCAAGTTCCTGGTCCTGGTCAACGAGACCGCGGGCGCGGACTGGCTGACCAACGAGTGGTTCCGCTTCGGTGCTTCCAGCCTGCTCAACGACCTGCTGATGCAGCGCCAGAAGCTGAACACCGGCCGTTACTCCGGTCCCGACTACGTGACGGTGGACTGATCACCATGGCATCTGCATTCGAGTACGCACCGGCTCCCGAGTCCCGCTCGGTCGTCGACATCGCCCCCTCCTACGGCCTCTTCATCGACGGTGAATTCACCGACGCCGCCGACGGCAAGGTCTTCAAGACCGTCTCGCCGTCCACCGAGGAGGTCCTCGCCGAGGTCGCCCAGGCGGGTGCCGCGGATGTCGACCGCGCCGTCAAGGCCGCCCGCAAGGCCTTCGACAAGTGGTCCGCGCTGCCGGGCTCCGAGCGCGCCAAGTACCTCTTCCGCATCGCCCGGATCATCCAGGAGCGCAGCCGCGAGCTGGCCGTCCTGGAGACCCTGGACAACGGCAAGCCGATCAAGGAGACCCGCGACGCGGACCTCCCGCTGGTCGCCGCGCACTTCTTCTACTACGCGGGCTGGGCCGACAAGCTCGACCACGCGGGCTACGGTGCGAACCCGCGCCCGCTGGGCGTCGCCGGCCAGGTCATCCCGTGGAACTTCCCGCTGCTGATGCTGGCGTGGAAGATCGCCCCGGCGCTGGCCACCGGCAACACCGTCGTCCTCAAGCCCGCCGAGACGACCCCGCTGTCGGCCCTGTTCTTCGCGGACATCTGCCGCCAGGCGGGCCTGCCCAAGGGCGTCGTCAACATCGTTCCCGGCTACGGGGACACCGGCGCGGCCCTCGTCGAGCACCCGGACGTCAACAAGGTCGCCTTCACCGGCTCCACCGCGGTCGGCAAGGCCATCGCCCGCCAGGTCGCCGGCACCGACAAGAAGGTCACCCTGGAGCTGGGCGGCAAGGGCGCCAACATCGTCTTCGACGACGCCCCCATCGACCAGGCCGTCGAGGGCATCGTCGGCGGCATCTTCTTCAACCAGGGCCAGGTCTGCTGCGCCGGCTCCCGCCTGCTGGTCCAGGAGTCCATCCACGACGAGCTGCTGGACTCGCTCAAGCGCCGCCTGAGCACCCTGCGCCTCGGCGACCCGCTGGACAAGAACACCGACATCGGCGCGATCAACTCCGCCGAGCAGCTCGCCCGGATCACCGCCCTCGCGGACACCGGCGAGGCCGAGGGCGCCGAGCGCTGGTCCCCGGCGTGCGAGCTGCCGTCCGCCGGCTACTGGTTCGCCCCGACGCTGTTCACGAACGTCAGCCAGGCGCACACCATCGCCCGCGACGAGATCTTCGGCCCGGTGCTGTCCGTGCTGACCTTCCGCACGCCGGACGAGGCCGTCGCCAAGGCCAACAACAGCCAGTACGGCCTGTCCGCCGGCATCTGGACGGAGAAGGGCTCGCGCATCCTCGCGGTCGCCAACAAGCTCCGCGCCGGTGTCGTCTGGGCCAACACGTTCAACAAGTTCGACCCGACCTCGCCCTTCGGCGGCTACAAGGAGTCGGGCTTCGGCCGCGAGGGCGGCCGCCACGGCCTGGAGGCTTACCTCGATGTCTGAGTCGACCGCGCGTCTGAACGTCTTCAAGACCTACAAGCTGTACGTCGGGGGCAAGTTCCCCCGCTCCGAGAGCGGCCGGGTGTACGAGGTGAGCGACTCCAAGGGCAACTGGCTGGCCAACGCCCCGCTGTCCTCCCGCAAGGACGCCCGTGACGCGGTCGTCGCCGCGCGCAAGGCCTTCGGCGGCTGGTCCGGCGCCACCGCCTACAACCGCGGCCAGATCCTCTACCGCATCGCCGAGATGCTGGAGGGCCGCCGCGACCAGTTCGTCCGCGAGGTCGGCGAGGCCGAGGGCCTGTCCAAGTCCAAGGCCGCCGCGGTCGTGGACGCGGCCATCGACCGCTGGGTCTGGTACGCGGGCTGGACCGACAAGATCGGCCAGGTCGTGGGCGGGGCCAACCCGGTCGCGGGCCCGTACTTCAACCTCTCCACCCCGGAGCCGACCGGTGTGGTCACGGTCATCGCCCCGCAGGACTCGTCCTTCCTGGGCCTGGTCTCCGTGATCGCCCCGGTGATCGCGACCGGCAACACGGCGGTCGTCATCGCCTCCGAGAAGGCGCCGCTCCCGGCCCTCTCCCTGGGCGAGGTGCTCGCCACCTCCGACCTGCCGGGCGGCGTCGTCAACATCCTGTCCGGCAAGGCCTCCGAGATGGGCCCGCACCTCGCGGCCCACCAGGACGTCAACGCGATCGACCTGGCGGGTGCCGACGCGGCGCTCGCCAAGGAGCTGGAGATCGCCGCCGCCGACAACCTGAAGCGCGTCCTGCGTCCACAGCCTGTGGACGACTGGACCGGCGACCAGGGGACGGCCCGCATGACGGCCTTCCTGGAGACCAAGACGGTCTGGCACCCGACGGGCTCCCTCGGCGCCTCGGGCTCGTCCTACTGAGGCTGAGCCCCGCATACCGACCCCGGCAGCAAACCCCCGTGCTGCCGGGGTCACGCCTATCCGGGCCCGGGTTACTTGCCGCCGGTCAGGGGGCCGAGGAGGGAGCCCACGGCCGCCTCGGGCAGTTCGGCGACCGACGGGCCCTGGGTGAGGGCGCCGGTGACCATGGTGGTGCCGACCGACGGGAAGTCCGCCACCTTCGTGGCGATGCCGTTGTCGAGCGGGTCCACGCCCGTCTTGGCGAGCGGGTTCACCTTGAGGTTGGCGATCGGGTCGACGACCCCGGCGACGGCTGCCGGAACGGACAGCTCGCCCGCCTGGGCGCCGCCCGCGGCCATCGCGAGGGCCGCACCGGCCATGGAGACCGTGAGGCCCGCGGAGCGCAGTGCGGAGGGGGTACCGGGGGCTGCGTGACGTGCCATGGGGATCCCTTGCGATCGTGGTCGAATGTGCACGCAGCGTAGTGGAGGTGTGATCCTCGATACCAACGAGCGCCAGATGGCATCCCACGCGCGGGGGAATGCGTCAGACTGGTGTTCCGTGAGCGCCTCCTCTCCTTTGCCTACGCGTGTCGTCCTGTTGACCGGACCTTCAGGTTCCGGAAAGTCCTCGCTGGCCGCCCGTTCCGGGCTGCCGGTCCTGCGCCTGGACGACTTCTACAAGGAGGGCGACGACCCGACCCTCCCCCTGGTCGAGGGCAGCTCCGACATCGACTGGGACTCCCCGCTGTCGTGGGACGCCGACGTCGCCGTCGAGGCCATCGCGCAGCTGTGCCGCACCGGCCGTACCGAGGTCCCCGTCTACGACATCGCCACCTCCGCCCGGACCGGCGCGGAGACCTTCGACATCTCCCGGACCCCGCTGTTCATCGCCGAGGGGATCTTCGCGGCCGACATCGCGGCCCGCTGCCAGGAGCTCGGGCTGCTCGCCGACGCCATCTGCCTGCGCGGCCGCCCGTCCACCACGTTCCGCCGCCGCCTGCTGCGCGACCTGCGCGAGGGCCGCAAGTCGGTGCTGTTCCTGGTGCGCCGCGGCCTGCGCCTGATGCGGGCCGAACGGGGCATCGTCGCCCGGCACGAGGCGCTCGGCGCCCACCCCTGCGCCCGCGACGAGGCCCTGGGCCGCCTCGCGGCCGCGGCCGCCGGCCGGCACCGCGCGCCGAACACCGCCGCTGCCGTTTAGTGCCGTATCAGGCAGTGTTTGCCCTGTTGACGACGAATCGTAGGCGCTGGTCGTCGGCGTGACGGTCGCCAGATGACCATCTGGGCCCGCCGCCACGTCACGACCGAGCCGGTGCCTCTGCGGATGATCCGCAGCAACCGCCGGCCTCCGTCACCATCGATCTCACGAACCCGCCCCCGTTCTGCCACCCGGACAGACGCATGGTGACGCACCGCCTGTGCCAGCACCCGAGCGGCGCGTCAGATCACAACAGGGCAGACGCTGCTTGATACGGCGCAGATGCCCGCCGATGACATGGCGCGATGCGGTCTCGATGCCGCCGGCTTCCGGATTGTGGCGTCCGCCGACGGGAGGCAGCGTGGTGTCGAGACCGTTGGGGCGAGGCAGAACTCGGTCACCGCCGAACGAGTGGGTTGGTACACCGGTCCGGAGTACAGCGGCCGACGCAAGATCGTCCATTCCGGGCAGGCTTACGGAGGTGTGGTACTTGTCAGCGAAGAACCCAGAGCAAGGGAGCGCCCACGAGGTCTCCTTGCCGCCCGAAGTCACGTTGCTGCAGGAAGTCACTCCGCCCTTCTTTCCCGAAGGTGGTTCGGGAATGACCATCCTCGTCGAGTGGCCTCCCGGTCACCCCGGGCTCCCTCCGCATCGCCACTCGGGCCCGTCGTTCGGCTACGTGATGGAGGGCGCGCTCCGGTTCGAGCTTGAGGGTGAGCCAGAGCGTGTGGTCGAGGCCGGTGGGACGTTCTGGGAACCAGGCGGTGACGTGATCCACTACCAGGACGGCAACGCCCTGTCGGACGCACCGACCAAGTTCGTGGTGACCATGCTGTGCGCGCCGGGTCAGCCGATGCTCACGCTGGTCGACGAGGAGGAGCTGAAGGAACGGGCGCACCTGCGCGCCCCGCGTCCCTCCGAAGGCTGACCTGCGAGATCGGCTGTCCTGGGCGGGCCGGACGGGGCCACTGAAACAAAAGGTGGCGTCGCATCGGCCTGCCGCGTGGACAAAAAAAGGTGCGCGGGATCAGTCGGACCCCCGACCGACTGATCCCGCGCATTCCCCCCATGGCCGCCGTCCCACCCCCGTAGGACGGCCCCCCGGCCAATGGCTCTGTGATGGCTCGTGGCGTTACGCGACGAGCTCCTCGAAGGACTCCGCCTCGTCGCGGCCGAAGCTCAGCGCCTCGTCGTCCCGCAGCCGGCGCAGCGAGCGCCAGATGCTCGACTTCACCGTGCCGACGCTGATCCCGAGGATCTCCGCGATCTCCGGGTCCGTCCGGCCCTCGTAGTAGCGCAGCACCAGCATCGTGCGCTGCGGCTCCGGGATCCGGGCCAGCGCCTGCCACAGCACCGCGCGCAGCTCCGTGCCCCGCATCGCGTCCGTGTCGGTCGCCGTCTCCGGCAGCTCCTCCGTCGGGTACTCGTTCAGCTTGCGCCGGCGCCAGGCGCTGATGTGCAGGTTCGTCATCGTGCGCCGCAGGTAGCCGCCAACGGCCGCCTTGTCGCTGATCCGGTCCCAGGCCCGGTACGTGGAGAACAGCGCGCTCTGCAGCAGGTCCTCGGCCTCGTACCGGTCGCCGGTCAGGTGGTAGGCCGTCGCGTACAGCGCGGCCCGCCGCTCCTGGACGTACGCCGTGAACTCCGCCTCCGAGGAGGAGGACAGCCGCGGCTCGGGCAGCACGGCGGGAACCGCGGCGGCGGGCCCGTACGTCTTGGCATCGATGGCCACCGTGTGCGCCTGCCGGGGACGGGCGACCGTCACCGAACGGGCAGCTGTCCGGCGGCTCACATCGTGCAGCCGCGTGACAACCGCGCTGGTGGTGGTGCTGTGCAGCGTGTTCATCCCGCGCCCCCCGTCGTGGAGTCTGCTTCCGGTTCCTGGTTTCCGCGTCCTGCTCGGTGCGTTGGTTAAAGACTGCCCGGCGGACTTAACCGCGGTGTCCGTCGACTGTCACAGGCCTGTCACAGCGGGCCCGGCGAGAACGCCTCGTGCCCGACGGTCGAACTCCCAACCGCACATGGGACAGAATGTGGCCGTGCCTTTCCTGTTGCTGATCGAGGACGACGACGCCATCCGCACGGCCCTCGAACTCTCCCTGACCCGCCAGGGCCACCGTGTGGCCACCGCGGCGACGGGCGAGGACGGCCTCAAGCTGCTGCGCGAGCAGCGGCCGGATCTGATCGTGCTGGACGTGATGCTGCCCGGGATCGACGGCTTCGAGGTGTGCCGGCGGATCCGCCGCACCGACCAGCTGCCGATCATCCTGCTCACCGCGCGCAGCGATGACATCGACGTGGTGGTCGGCCTGGAGTCCGGCGCCGACGACTACGTCGTCAAGCCGGTCCAGGGCCGGGTGCTCGACGCCCGGATCCGGGCCGTGCTGCGCCGCGGCGAGCGGGAGGCCAACGACTCGGCCGTCTTCGGGTCCCTGGTCATCGACCGGGCCGCGATGACGGTGACGAAGAACGGCGAGGACCTCCAGCTGACGCCGACCGAGCTGCGGCTGCTGCTGGAGCTCAGCCGGCGGCCCGGTCAGGCCCTGTCCCGGCAGCAGCTGCTGCGGCTGGTCTGGGAGCACGACTACCTCGGCGACTCGCGGCTCGTGGACGCCTGCGTCCAGCGGCTGCGCGCCAAGGTGGAGGAAGTGCCCTCCTCACCCACCCTCATCCGCACCGTACGGGGTGTCGGCTACCGCCTGGACTCCCCGCAGTGATCAAGGCTCTGTTCGCGGGCCGGCGCTGGACCAGCCTGCGGCTGCGGCTCCTCATGGTGTTCTCCCTCGTCGCGCTGGCGGCCGCGGTGTCCGCGTCCGGCATCGCCTACTGGCTCAACCGCGAGGCGGTGCTCACCCGTACCCAGGACGCGGCCCTCGGCGACTTCCGGCAGGAGATGCAGCTGCGGGCCGCCGCCCTGCCCGCCGACCCCACCCCCGAGGAACTCCAGCGCACCGCCGACCTGATGGCCGGCAGCAGCCCCGGGTACAGCGTCCTGCTCGTGGACGAACGCGCCGACCGCCGCATGGTGTTCGGCGCGGCCGGCCCCGACGCCTTCCGGCTGGAGGACGTCCCCGAGAGCCTCCAGCGGGCCGTCAACGACCGGCAGAAGCCGACCGCGGCGAGCGAGGCCGAGTACCACATGTACTGGCAGCGCACCCGGCCGAACGGCAACCCGTACCTGGTCGGCGGCACCCGGATCGTCGGCGGCGGACCCACCGGCTACATGTACAAGTCCCTCGCGCAGGAACGCGACGACCTCAACGCGCTCGGCTGGTCCCTGACCATCGCGACCGGACTCGCCCTGCTCGGCTCCGCCCTCCTCGCGCAGGCCGCCGCCCGTACGGTCCTCAGGCCCGTCCAGCGGCTCGGCGACGCCGCCCGCCGCCTCGGCGAGGGCGAACTCGACCACCGGCTCGACGTGTCCGGCACCGACGAACTCGCCGACCTGTCGCGCACGTTCAACCGGACCGCGGAGGCGCTGGAGAAGAAGGTCGCCGACATGAGTGCGCGCGAGGAGGCCAGCCGCCGCTTCGTCGCCGACATGTCGCACGAGCTGCGCACGCCGCTCACCGCGCTGACGGCGGTCGCCGAGGTGCTGGAGGAGGAGGCCGACACCCTCGACCCGATGATCGCACCGGCCGTGCAGCTGGTCGTCAGCGAGACCCGGCGCCTCCACGACCTCGTCGAGAACCTGATGGAGGTCACCCGCTTCGACGCCGGCACGGCCCGCCTGGTCATCGACGACGTCGACGTCGCCGACCAGGTCACCGCCTGCATCGACGCACGCGCCTGGCTCGACGCGGTCGAACTCGACGCCGAGCGCGGCATCATGGCCCGTCTCGACCCGCGCCGCCTCGACGTCATCCTCGCCAACCTCATCGGCAACGCCCTCAAGCACGGCGGCTCGCCGGTACGGGTGTCGGTGCGCGTCGAGGGCGAGTGGCTCGTCATCGCGGTACGGGACAACGGCCCGGGCATTCCCGAGGAAGTGCTGCCGCACGTCTTCGACCGCTTCTACAAGGCCAGCGCGTCCCGCCCGAAGTCGGACGGCAGCGGCCTCGGCCTGTCCATCGCCGTGGAGAACGCACACATCCACGGCGGCGAGATCACCGCGGCGAACGCCGAGGGCGGCGGCGCGCTGTTCACGCTGCGGTTGCCGGTGGACGTGGGGAAGGTGATCGCTGGTGGCGACGACGCGAACGCGTAGGACGGCGGCAGCCGCCGCGGTGCTGTGGGGCCTCGCGTCCCTGACGGCCGGATGCGGGATCCGGGCGACGACCGTGCCGGTCGACGTCGGCCCGGCCCCCTCCCGGGTGTCCTGCGACATACCGGCCCAGCAGGGCAGCGCACAGGGCTTCCGGGCCACCGTGGAGCTCGTGTGCGGCTCGCAGCTGGTCGGCGTCGAGCGGGTCGTCCCCATAGCCGAGAAGAAGCCGGCGCAGAACCCCGCGCTGCTGGCGGCCGAGGCGCTGCTGGAGGCGTTGGAGCGCGAGCCCTCGCAGGAGGAGCGCGACGCGGGCTTCACCAGCGCCGTCCCCGGCGGGCTGACCGTCACGGCGAACCGGCCGGGCGACCCGGCGGGCACGGTCCGGCTCAGCAAGAAGCCGGAGGACCTGCTGCCGGTGGCCCTGGCCCAGGTCGTGTGCACCCTCGCGGGCAGCGAAACCGTGTCGGCGGGACCGGGCCCGGTGGTCCTCGGCGGGCCGGACGCGGACCCGCCGCGCGCCTGGGAGTGCACGGACGCCGTCCGCTCCCGCCCGGAGTCGGTGCCGACGCTGGGCGAACTCGTCCGCTCGGGCGGGACGCCCGTGCCGTCGCCGTCTCCGTCCGGCTGACGGTAGGCCTCTCAAGTCGGCCTGCTCGTAGGCGTGTTCGAGTTATCGTCCGACGGGCCGTGTCGACCCGTACTCATCGAGGAGTACGGGTCGGTACGGGTGTGAGGCGCGGCCGCGGGTGGCAGTCCAGGCGTATGCCACCGAGGAAGAGGGCGCCACGGCCCAACGCGACCGCGATGAAGATGATCGGCGAGCAGGTCGCCACCGGCCGGATCGCCAAGAAGCTCACCCAAAGCGGGCTCGCCGACCTGGTCAACATGGACCAGGAGACCATCGCCTCCATCGAGCAGGGGCGGCGCGTCCTGATGCCCGACGTCGCCGAACGGATGGACCGGGCACTCGGACTCCCCGGAGTGCTCACCGTCGCCGCCCTGCGAATGCCGGAGGTCGACATGATCCCGGCCTGGGCCGAGGAGTACTTCGAGAGGGAGAACGAGGCACTCGCGCTGTCCTGGTTCGACACCATGATCGTGCCGGGATTGCTCCAGACCGAGGACTACGCACGGGCGGTGTTCGCCTGCCGCGTGCCGTTCGTGGGCGAGGAGAAGATCGAGCTTCAGACAGCACGCCGGATCCGACGCCAGGAGATACTGCGCCGACCGGTCCCGCCCACCCTTTCCTTCGTGATCTGGGAGGCGGCCCTGCGGGACCGGATCGGCGGTGACGAGGTCTACTTTGAGCAGATGCGACATCTGCGGGCCTGCGCGGATCGCCCTGCCATTTCGATTCAGGTGCTTCCCTTGGGGCTCACGGCGCAAGCGGGCCTCGCAGGGCCGTTCATCCTCGTGGAAACCCCCGAGTTCCAGCACCTCGCTTACTCCGAAACGCAGCGTGGCAGCATCCTCGTACGTGACCCGAACGAGGTCAGCATCCTTACGCAGAAGTATGCGATGCTGCGATCCCAGGCCCTCAACGTCGCAGAGACCAAAGGCCTGTTGGACCGGCTGCTAGGAGAACTATGAACACCGCACTGAAGTGGTTCAAGTCGAGCTACAGCAGCGACGAAGGTGGCGCCTGTGTCGAGGTCGCCTACAACTGGCGGAAGTCCAGTTACAGCGGCGACGAAGGTGGCGCCTGCGTCGAGGTCTCCTACCCGTGGCGTACTTCTTCTCACAGCGGCAGCGAAGGCGGTGCCTGCGTAGAGGTAGCCGCCTGCCCCCACGTCGTGCACGTCCGCGACTCGAAGGTCGAGGGCGGCCCGGTCCTCGACCTGGCCCCGGCCAGCTGGGACGCGCTCACCGGCTGGGTGCGGGCGTAGTGCCCGCAGGAACGCCGACGGGGCCCCCCCCGGGCAGTGCGGGGCCCGCCCCCGCCGCCGGGCGGGGGGGGGGGGGGGCGCTGCCCCACCCCCCCCGGGAGGGCGGTGTGTACGCCGCCCGCCACTAGAGGGCGCCGCGCGCG
>NZ_JBHXTC010000036.1:0-20919 GCF_042677605.1 Streptomyces sp. NPDC127106
GCCCCGCCCGCGCCCGGCCCGGCGGCCGCGGCGGCGCGGCGCTCGCGCGCGTACCGGCGGCGCTCCGCCCCGTCCGCCGCCGCCAGGGGAGCCCGGCGCAGGTCCCGTCCGGCGAGCGCGCGCCCGCGTACGTAGGCCTCGTACGCCTGCGGGCTGGTGAACCGGGCGGACAGGTCCTCGCCCACCAGCAGGGCCCGCTTCGCGAGGACGTACCCGAACTCTTCCGGGGTGAGGTAGCCCAGCTTCTGGTGGCCGAGCGCGTCCTCCCGGTAGGCGTCGAGGAGCAGCCATCCCACGCCCAGCAGGGCGGCCGCGGTGTCGGTGAGGACCTCGTCGTCCGCGGTGGCGGGGAAGCGCAGGCCCAGCCGGTGCAGCAGGACGTGGGTGACCTCGTGGGCCAGGGCCGCGGCCAGGTCGCGGCGATGGGTCCGGAAGCGGTCGTTGACCTCGATGAAGTACTCGGGCCCGGCGGCCAGTTCGACGGTCGCCGCCTCCCGCATCGGCCGGAACGCGACCACCATCCGGGCGTCGGGCAGTCCCAGTGCGGCGACGACGGCGGACGCCACGCGGTGCGCCCCGAGGTGGAGGTCGTCGGCGTCGGTGAAGGCGGCGTCGGCGGGGGAGAGGCTCGCGGCGTACGGCCGGATCCCGTCATCCGGAAGCCGCCGCAGCAGGGCGGTGATCGCCGCGCGGACGGTGGCGAGGTGGGGAAAGCCGTGCTCGACGGGGCTGCCCCGCCTGCGGTGCGCGGTCATGCCGCACCTCCCGACGGCCGCTGTCCGAAAACGGGTCCTTGATGCCCGCACAGCCCCGGGTGTGACATGTACCTGTCATTCACCCAGTGACGCGCACAGCCCAACCCCCCCACGAAAGGCAGTGTGTTCACCGTGTCCAAGACCCTCGGCACCCTCCTGAAGCGCACCCTCGCCGTCGGCGCCGTCGCCCTCGCCGCCACCAGCCTCCAGCCCGGCACCGCCACCGCGTCCCCGAACCCCGTCGTCGGCGGCACCCGCGCCGCCCAGGGCGAGTTCCCCTTCATGGTGCGCCTCTCCATGGGCTGCGGCGGAGCCCTCTACACCCAGCAGATCGTCCTCACGGCCGCCCACTGCGTGAGCGGCTCCGGCAACAACACCTCCATCACCGCCACCGCCGGGGTCGTCGACCTCAACAGCAGCAGCGCCATCAAGGTCAAGTCCACCAAGGTCCTCCAGGCCCCCGGCTACGACGGCCAGGGCAAGGACTGGGCCCTGATCAAGCTGGCCAAGCCGATCAACCTGCCCACCCTCAAGATCGCCGAGACCAAGCAGTACGACAACGGCACCTTCACCGTCGCCGGATGGGGCGCCGCCCGCGAAGGCGGCGCCCAGCAGCGCTACCTGCTCAAGGCCACCGTCCCCTTCGTCTCCGACGCCTCCTGCAAGAGCTCCTACGGCAGCTCCCTCGTCCCCGCCGAGGAGATCTGCGCCGGCTACGCCCAGGGCGGCGTCGACACCTGCCAGGGCGACTCCGGCGGCCCCATGTTCCGCCGCGACGAGAGCAACAACTGGATCCAGGTCGGCATCGTCAGCTGGGGCCAGGGCTGCGCCCGGCCCAACTACCCCGGCGTCTACACCGAGGTCTCGACCTTCGCCTCCGCGATCAAGGCGGCGGCCGCGAACCTCTGACCGGCCCCGGCCCGGGGGGCGCCCCGCACCGGGGCGCCCCCCGGGCGCACACCCCGCACCGGGGCACCCCCGCCCCGCGAACCCCGCGTACCGCCGGGACAGCCCACGCATCGTGATCGCCACCGTCCCTCGGCCTCGGCGCGCACACCCCGCGCACCCTCCACGGTGGAGGACCCGCCTCCCACCGGAAAGACGCCGCCCCCGCCGCCCCGGTTGACAGCCCGCCGCCCCGGCCCCGGCCCCGGCCTCCGGCGCCCGTACCGGCAACGGCAACCGGCGCGTCACCGCCACTGCACCGCACGGCACCGCACCGGCACCTCGGGCCCGCACCGTCTCACCGATCGGCCGGCCGGTCCCCCCGCCCCGGCCGCCACGTATTCTCGGTGACCATGAACAACAGCCACCCCGACGCGCCCGACGCCGACGTCACCGCAGAGCTGGCCCGCCTGCGCGACAGCATCGACAACATCGACGCCGCCGTGGTCCACATGCTCGCCGAACGCTTCAAGTGCACCCAGCAGGTCGGCCACCTCAAGGCCCGCCACCACCTGCCCCCCGCCGACCCGCAGCGAGAGGCCAGCCAGATCGCCCGCCTCCGCCAGCTCGCCGAGAGCGCCAAACTCGACCCGGCCTTCGCCGAGAAGCTCCTCAACTTCATCATCGCCGAAGTGATCCGGCACCACGAGACGATCGCTGCGCGCGAAGACTAGACGGCCAGGGCCCACCCTTCGGGCAGCATGGGCCCATGTCCGCACTGACGCGCAACGAAGCGCAAGCCCGAGCCCGGCTCCTCGACGTCCACCACTACGCCGTCACCCTCGACCTCACCGGCGGCGAGGACGCCTTCGACTCCACCACCACCATCCGGTTCACCGCCCGCACCGCCGGCGACACCTTCGTGGAGCTCAAGCCGGACGAACTGCGCTCGGCCGAACTCGACGGCCACCCCCTCGACCCGGCCACCCTCAGCGGCAACCGCCTCCCCCTCACCGGCCTGGCCGAAGGCCCCCACGAGCTGCGCCTCGACACCCGCATGCGGTACTCCCGCACCGGCGAGGGCCTGCACCGCTTCACCGACCCCGCGGACGGCGAGACCTACGTCTACACCCAGCTGTTCCTCGACGACGTCCAGCGCGTCTTCGCGGCCTTCGACCAGCCCGACCTCAAGGCCGTCTTCGAGTTCACCGTCACCGCCCCCGCCCACTGGACCGTCCTCGCCAACGGCATCACCACCCGCACCGGCGACCGCGACACCGACGGCGCCGGCATCTGGACCTCCGCCCCCACCCCCGTCATCTCCACCTACCTCGCCGCCGTCGCCGCAGGCCCCTGGCACAGCATCCGCACCGAACACGCCGGTCTGCCCTTCGGCATCCACTGCCGCCGCTCCCTCGCCCCGCACCTCGACGCCGACGCCGACGAGATCCTCGCCCTCACCACCGCCTGCTACGACCGCTACCACGAGAAGTTCACCGAGCCCTACCCCTTCGACTCCTACGACCAGGCCTTCGTCCCCGAGTTCAACGCCGGCGCCATGGAGAACCCCGGCCTGGTCACCTTCCGCGACCAGTACGTCTTCCGCTCCGCCGTCACCGACTTCGAACGCCAGCGCCGCGCCATGGTCATCGCCCACGAGATGGCCCACATGTGGTTCGGCGACCTCGTCACCCTCCGCTGGTGGGACGACATCTGGCTCAACGAGTCCTTCGCCGAGTACATGGGCTACCAGACCCTCATCGAAGCCACCCGCTTCACCGGCACCTGGACCGAGTTCGGCATGGAACGCAAGCCCTGGGGCTACGACGCCGACCAGCGGCCGTCCACCCACCCCGTCGCCCCCGACGCCGCAGCCGTCCCCGACACCGACTCCGCCCTCCTCAACTTCGACGGCATCTCCTACGCCAAGGGCGCCTCCGCCCTGCGCCAACTCGTCGCCTGGATCGGCGAGGAGGACTTCCTCGCAGGCATCAACACCCACTTCGCCCGCCACAGGTTCGCCAACGCCTCGCTCGCCGACTTCGTCGACTCCCTCGCCGCCCACACCGACCGCGACGTCCACGCCTGGGCCGACACCTGGCTGCGCACCACCGGCATCGACAGCCTCACCCCCCGCATCGAGGAGGGCCACGGCGGCTGGACCCTCACCGTCGGCCACCACGGCACCCGCCCCCACCACATCGCCGTCGGCCTCTACGACCGCGAACCCGACGGCACCCTCGAAGCCAGGGAAACCCTCACCCTCGACGTCCCCTCCGACGAGGTCCTCTCCGCCGACGGCCCCCGCCCCGCACTCCTCCTCCTCAACGAGGGCGACCTCAGCTACGCCAAGATCCGCCTCGACGCCCCCTCCCTCGACACCGCCCGGCGCAGCCTCTCCGCCCTCCCCGACCCGCTCACCCGCGCCGTCGTCTGGAACTCCCTGCGCGACATGGTCCGCGACGGAGAACTCGACCCCGCCGCCTACCTCGAAACCGCCGAGGCCCACCTGCCCCACGAAGCCGACCTGGCCATCGTCCAGGGCGTCCTCGCCTTCGCCCGCAACGAGATCGCCGACCACTACCTCACCCCCGAGCACCGCCCCGCAGCCCTCGCCGCTATCACCTCCGTCACCCGCGCCCTGCTGCGCCGCACCGAGGACGGCACCGACCCCGGCATGCGCCTCGCCGCCGTACGCGCCCTCATCGACAGCGCCAGCCAGCCCGACACCCTCACCGCCTGGCTCGACGACGACACCGTCCCCGGCGGCCCCGCCCTCGACCCCGAACTGCGCTGGCGCGTCCTCGCCCGGCTCAGCGTCCTCGGCACCGTCGACGAAGCCGCCATCGACGCCGCCCTCGCCGCCGACCCCAGCGCCACCGGCGAGGAAGGCGCCGCCCGCTGCCGCGCCTCCCTGCCCACCGCCGAGGCCAAGGCCACCGCCTGGAACCGCCTCTTCCACGACGACAGCCTGTCCAACTACCTCTTCACCGCCACCGCCCGCGGCTTCTGGCAGCCCGAACAGGCCGACCTCCTCCACGCGTACGTGCCCCGCTACTACCCCGACGCCATCGCCCTGGCCACCCGCCGCGGCCCCGCCATCGCCGCGGCCGCCGCCCACCACGCCTTCCCCGCCCACGCCGTCGACGCCGACCACCTCAAGACCGGCCAGGCCGCCCTCACCGACCCCGACCTCGTCCCCCGCCTCCACCGCGGCCTCACCGACCAGCTCGACGACCTCGCCCGCGCCCTGCGCATCCGCCGACCCTGACCCCGCACCACCGCCCCCGGCACCACACGGCCGCCGCCCCACCCCACAGGGCGGCGGCCGTCCGCGTCCCCGCGACGGTTACCCCATTCGGGTCCGGTCGTTGTACCCGGCGGGTGCCCGGTCCGCCACCGCGGCCACCGCACCTGCGCCGGGCGCCCCCTACCCCAGGGCCGGCCCCCTCCACCCGACCCGTTCCCGAGGACACCCCGATGACCGCACCCCTCGATGCACCCCTCGACCTCGTCGGAATCGGCATCGGCCCCAGCAACCTCTCCCTCGCCGCCCTCGCCCACGGCCTCCCCGCCCAAGGAGCCGGCGAACTCACCACCGCCTTCTACGACCAACGCCGCGACTTCCGCTGGCACCCCGGGCTCCTCCTCGACGGCACCACCCTCCAGGTCCCCTTCCTCGCCGACCTCGTCACCCTCGCCGACCCCGCCAGCCCCTGGACCTTCCTCAACTACCTCAAGCACACGGAGCGGCTCCACCCCTTCTACCTCGCCCAGCAGCTCCACATCCGCAGCGCCGAGTACGACGCCTACTGCCGCTGGGTCGCCGGCCGCCTCCCCGCACTCCACTTCGGCCACCAGGTCGACGCCGTCCGCTGGAACCCCGAACGCGACCTCTTCGAAGTCGACCACACCCGGCTCGACGCCGACGGCGAAGCCGAAGCCCTCGGCCGCACCCACACCCGGCACCTCGCCCTCGGCATCGGCACCGCCCCCTACGTCCCGGACCCCCTGCGCCCCCTCGTCGACGCCCCCGCCGTCCCCGTCATCCACTCCGCCGACTACCTCGACCACCGCACCCGCATCCTCGGCGCCGACCACATCACCGTCATCGGATCAGGCCAGTCCGGAGCCGAGGTCTTCCTCGACCTCCTCCGCGCCCGCCCTGCCGGCCGCGAACGCCTCACCTGGCTCGCCCGCACCCCCTCCTTCGCCCCCAGGGAACACTCCGGGCTCGGCCGCGAACACTTCACCCCCGACTACACCCGCTACTTCCACACCCTCCCCGAACCCGTCCGCGACCAGCTCGTCCCCACCCAATGGCAGCTCCACAAGGGCATCGACCCCGCCACCCTCGCCGCCATCCACCACGAGCTCCACACGCGCACCCTCCACGGAGGCTGGCCCGACACCGTCCTCACCCCCGGAGTCACCGTCCGCACCGCCGGACGCGTCGCCACCACCAAGGTCGAACTCCACCTCGAACACACCCAGCAGGGCACGCGCTCCCGCCTCACCACCGACGCCGTCGTCCTCGCCACCGGCTACCGGGAACGCCCGCTCTCCCGCCTCCTCGCAGGACTCGACCCCTACCTGCGCAAGGACTCCTCCGGACGCCCCCGCATCGACGAACACCACCGCATGGTCCTCGCCCCCAGCATCAGCGGCAGCATCTTCGTCCAGAACGCCGAACGCCACACCCACGGCATCGGAGCCCCCGACCTCGGCCTCACCGCCCGACGCAGCGCCACCATCCTCAACACCCTCACGGGCAAGAACCCCTACCCCGAACCCACCCGCACCGCCTTCACCACCTTCGGCCTCGAACAGCGGGAGCAGCCCCGACCCCGTCCCACGGTCGAACTGCTCCCGCTCGCCGAATGCCCCTGATACCCCGCAGGGATCAGAAGACCGGTACGCCGGCCCGGGTCAGGCGCCAGTCCACCGACGCGAACTGCGACGGGTCGATCGTCCCCTTCGCCTTCACCCACGAAATGATCGTGTTACGGATCTCGTCGGAGTTCGCCCACACCTGCCTCGCCTGCGGCACGTGCGGGAACGCCCCGCCGCCCGCCGCCCGGTAGTTGTTCACCGCCAGCACGAACCGCGCCTGCGGATCCACCGGCTTGCCCTGGAACGACAGCCCCGTGATCCGCGAACCCTTCGGCTGCGCGATGTCGATGTCGTACGCCAGCCCGTACACTGCGTCGTAGTTGTAGTCCGGAACGCCCTCCGCGTTGGTCAGCTTCGCCGGATCCACCGCCGCATCCGGGGCCGTCTGCACGAAGTACCGCGCCGAGTACTCCAGGTAGTCCTTCAGCTGCGCACCCGTCAGCACCCGCGCCTCCAGCGTGTTCTCGAACGGGTACAGCCCCGCCGCGTCCCGCAGCGTCACCTTCCCCGCCGGGATCACCGCCGTCCGCGAGAAGCACGACGCCTGCGACAGCACCGGAAGCGACGCCCACTCCGTACCGGAGAGGGCTCCCTTCACCGTCTCCGCCTGCACGTGGTTGATCAGGTCGATGATCGGCACGTCCTTCACCGGACCGTCCGCCGACGACATCGCCTGCATCGACGTACCGATCACCTGGTTGACGTACTCCACCACCTTGCGGTGCTCGTCCGACAACAGCCGGACGATCTTCGGGTCCTCCTCGACCGTGTTCGAGTTCAGCACCCGCGCCGACACCTTCGCCACCGACCACGAGCCCTTCGCCCACGCCAGCTCGAAGTCGAACAGCGTCAGCCGCTGCCCCCACTTCAGCGGCTCCGACAGCACCACGTCCTTGCCGGTCGCCCTGTTCTTCACCCGGTACTCCGGGATCTCCGTGTGCGCGTGCCCCACCAGGATCGCGTCGATCCCCGGCACCTGCTCCGCCACCAGGCCCGCCGCGTTCTCGATGTACGGCAGCTGGTCACCGTACGAGGACGTACCGCTCGACCCCGAGTGCGCCGACACGATCACCACGTCCGCACCCATCGACCGCAGCTTCGGCACGTACTTCGCCGCCTGCTCCTCCAGCCCCGGGAACGTCATCTTCCCCTGCACATTGGCCTTGTCCCAGATCGCGATGCCCGGGTTCGTCAGACCCAGCACCGCCACCTTCACGTCCCGCCCGTGCGGGGTCCGCAGCCGGTGCATGCTGTACGGCGGGAACGCCGGCTGCAGCGACTTCGCATCCAACGCGTTCGCCCCCAGCAGCGGGAAATCACACTGCTCCTGGAACTTCCGCAGCACCGGAATGCCGTAGTTGAACTCGTGGTTGCCCAGCGCCGCCGCGTCGTAGCCGATCGCGTTCATCGCCTGCGCCATCGGGTGCACCGGACCACGGCGCGCCGTGATCGGGTCCACCTTCGCGTAGTAGTACGACAGCTGCGTGCCCTGGATGGTGTCACCCGCGTCGATGAGCAGCGTGTTGCACCGCCCCTTCTCCGCCCGTACCCGGTTCACCAGCGTCGAGATCTTCGCCAGGCCCACATCGTTGTGCGCCTTGTCGTCGAACTCCTTGTCCGTGAAGTAGTCCCAGTTGAACACGTTCCCGTGCAGATCGGTCGTCCCCATCACCGTGAACGCATACGTCCGCGGCGGCCGGGAACCGGGCTCCGCCGCCGTCGCCGCGGTAGCCGGGCCGGCCGCAGCCCCCGCCAACGCGACGGCCGCACCCGTGGCAGCCGAGGTCCCCAAAAACGTCCTGCGGTCGAACGCCATGCCATCTCCCCTGTTCAGGCGCTGTCTTGAAGTGACGACAACGCGCGTAGATTCTGACTGATCGGTAACAACCGAACCACCCCCCTCCAACATCTCGATCCGATGACCACCGGCCGACAGCAGTGCCACAGTGAACCCATGACCACCACCCACGAGGCACCCCAGCCGGCACCCCACCCCGTCCCCCACCCGCCCTACGGCACCCCCGACACCCCCCGCGTCGCCGTCCGCGGCGAAGCCCTCCTCGAAGTCGACCCCGAAATCGCCCGCATCGGCATCACCGTCAGCGCCCGCGGCACCGACCGACGCACCGCCCTCGAAGACCTCACCCGCCGCAACAACGCCGTCCTCGAACTCGTCAAGACCTACGGCGAAGCCGTCGAGAAAACCGAAACCGGCGCCTTCTCCATCACCCCCGAACTCACCCGCCACGGCCGCGGCGAACGCGTCCGCGCCTACCACGGCCGCGTCCACATCACCGCCGAACTCAGCGACTTCACCGCCCTCGGCGAACTCACCACCCGCCTCGCCGACCTCGAACTCACCCACGTCGACGGCCCCTGGTGGTCCCTGCGCCCCACCTCGCCCGCCCACGGCGAAGCCCGCCGCCAAGCCGTCCTCGAAGCCGTCCAGCGCGCCCGCGAATACGCCGCCGCCCTCGGCGCCGACCTCACCGCCCTCGTGGAACTCGCCGACGAAGGCGCCGAGAACGCCATGCCCTTCACCGCCGCCGCCCCCGCCGGCATGGTCCGCTCCATGGCCTTCGCCGGCACCGAGGAAACCGCCGCCCCGCCCCTCGACCTCGAACCCCAGCGCCAGACCGTCCGCGCCCAGGTCAACGCCCGCTTCACCATGACCCCGCCGCGGCTCTGAACCGAGCCCCGGAAACACCTGCACAACCCACCCGTGGGGGTGCTCATCGGAGCACCCCCACGCACATTCAACAATTGTCAACAACCCTTCAACCGAAGGTTGTTGGGCGGACACCAGGACCCCACTCCCTACCCCCCGGTAGGGCATACGCTCCCCCCATGCGCCGAGCAAAAATCGTCTGCACCCTGGGCCCCGCCACCGACTCCTACGACCGCATCAAAACCCTGGTCGAAGCCGGAATGGACATCGCCCGCCTCAACCTCAGCCACGGCACCTACGCCGAACACGAGGAGCGCTACCTCCGCGTACGCAAGGCCTCCGAGGAGACCGGCCGCAGCGTCGGCGTCCTCGTCGACCTTCAAGGCCCGAAGATCCGACTCGGACGCTTCGCCGAAGGACCCGTACTCCTTGAACGCGGCGACACCTTCACCATCACCACCGAACACACCCCCGGCGACCGCCACACCTGCAGCACCACCTACGGCGGACTCGCCACCGACGTCAGCCCCGGCGAACGCATCCTCGTCGACGACGGCCGCGTCACCCTCGAAGTCACCACCATCGACGGCCCCCGCATCCACACCCACGTCATCGAAGGCGGCATGGTCTCCGACCACAAGGGACTCAACCTCCCCGGAGTCGCCGTCTCCGTCCCCGCCCTCTCCGACAAGGACACCGAAGACCTCCGCTGGGCCCTGCGCACCGGCGCCGACGTCATCGCACTCTCCTTCGTCCGCACCGGCCGCGACATCGAAGACGTCCACCGCATCATGGACGAAGAAGACCGACGCCTCCCCGTCATCGCCAAGATCGAAAAACCCCAAGCCGTCGACAACATCGACGCCATCGTCGCCGCCTTCGACGGCATCATGGTCGCCCGCGGCGACCTCGGCGTCGAAATGCCCCTCGAACACGTCCCCATCGTCCAAAAGCGCGCCATCAAACTCGCCAAGCGCAACGCCAAGCCGGTCATCGTCGCCACCCAGATGCTCGACTCGATGATCGAAAACTCCCGGCCCACCCGCGCCGAAGCCTCCGACGTCGCCAACGCCGTCATCGACGGCACCGACGCCGTCATGCTCTCCGGCGAAACCAGCGTCGGCAAACACCCCGTCGAAACCGTCCGCACCATGTCCCGCATCGTCGAAGCCGCCGAACAGGACATCCTCGCCAAGGGCCTCCCCCCGCTCACCGAAACCAACAAGCCCCGCACCCAAGCCGGAGCCGTCGCCCGCGCAGCCGCCGAAATCGGCGACTTCCTCGGCGCCAAGTTCCTCGTCGCCTTCACCCAGAGCGGCGACACCGTCCGCCGACTCTCCCGCTACCGCTCACCCATCCCCCTCCTCGCCTTCACCCCCGACCCCGCCACCCGCTCCCAGCTCAACCTCACCTGGGGCACCGAAACCTTCCTCGGCCCCCACGTCGACTCCACCGACGCCATGGTCGCCCAGGTCGAGGAAGAACTCCTCCGCATCGGCCGCTGCGTACCCGGCGACACCGTCGTCATCACCGCCGGCTCACCCCCCGGCGTCAGCGGCTCCACCAACCTCGTCCGCGTCCACCACATCGGCGACGCCGTCCGCTGACCCACGCCACTTGCACGCCCCCGCCCCACGAAGGCGGGGGCGTTCCCGTACCCATACCCGCCCCGCCCCGCGCATACCGAACCGACCACACTCCACCGGAATCCCTGCGTCACCACCCCCGCACCCGGCACAATCCCCGACGTCCCCCCACCCTTGGAGGAGCCGGTGTCACAGCAGGAAATCCCCATCACCCTCACCCCCCAGCAGGCCGCCGCCGGCGTCGTCATCACCCTCCCCCTCCAAAACGGCACCACCGCCGACCTCCGCGTCCCACCCGCACGCGACGGCCAACTCGTCCGCGCCCAACTCGGCACCACCGAAGTCCTCCTCCGCGTGCGCATAGCCGGCGCCCCCGCACCGAAGAAGCCCAACCCTTCGGGCTGCCTGGTGGGCGTCCTCATCGCGGCAGGCCTGATCGCCGGCATCGTCGCCCTCACCAACAACGACGACTCGGACACCACTGCGACCGGCAGCCGCCCCACCCCCACCCGCTCGGCACCCTCCTGGTCACCCGCCCCGCTCCCCACCCTCAACCTCCCCGGCGCCGGCGCCCCCACCAGCGCAGCCCCCGAGCCCAGCCCCTACGACGAGGGCACCTGCCTCAACGGCACCCTCCCCGACTCCACCACCGCCACCCGCGTCAACAACGTCGACGAAGTCCCCTGCTCCGCCTCCGACGCCCACTACCGCGTCATCCAGCGCTTCTCCTTCACCTCCGACATGAACCGCTGCGACGCCAACCCCAAAACCCAGTACGCCTTCTCCCACCGCTACACCCGCAACGGCGTCCCCATCAACGAATACGTCTACTGCCTCGTCGGCATCGGCTCCTACGCCCGCCCCTGACCGTGCCGATCAGACCGACGGGGCATCCCACGGCCAAGCGGCCTCCCGCCCGGCCTCGATGAGACCGACCATCCGGAACGCGGCATCCGTCAGACCACCGAAGGTGTACCGGCGGGGACCCGCCGGCCCATGCGCAGGCCGGTACCCCGCCAGGTTCCACGTATAGACCGGAACACCGGCCGGAACCGGGTCGGCCGGGCCGCGCGGCCCGTGGGGCGCAGCCTGCTCATCGGTGACGATCAGGACCCGGTCGTGCTCCCGGTAATGCGACCGCACCGCCCTCGTGGTCTCAGTACCCCCGAGACCGTGGAACCGTTTCAGCACATCGAGCACCGGCTCACCCGGCTCGAACGGCACCGCCCGGCTGCCCCAACCGAACTCCACCAGATCCGCCCCCTCGGCCCGCATGGCCAGAGCCGCACCGAACACGGCCGCAGCATCCGCCCGAGTCAGCTCGGACCGCTCGGACACAGCGTCCCAGAACATCGAATCGGACCGGTCCACCAGAATCAGCGTCCGACCGGGCAGGGACGGCACATTGCCCAGGGAATGCCCCAGCGCCCGCTCCAACGCGGCCGCCCAGCGCTGCGACGGCGCATGCTGATGGGCAGCGAGGTAGCGGAAGGGGAACTGCCGGGACCGGGCCACCTCAGAGGCATCCGAAAGCCGCGCGGCAACCCCGGCCGCGACCTCGTCCGACACCCCCGCCTCGTCGAAATTCCGCAGGTTCCGCAGCAGCGCCATCGACCCCATGGAAGGAATCACGGCCTCCCACGCAGCGGCATCCATCGGCCCGTGAAGCCAGCCCGCCAACGCCTCCCACGTCACCCCCGCCGCAGCCAGCCGCTCGGATCCCCCCGCCCCCGTCACCACAGCCCGCCGCAGATCACCAGCCATCTCCATCAACGCCCGATGCGCGGTCAGCAGACGGTCGGAAACCGGCGGAACCGCCCGCTCCGGGTGGTGCCGGCGGTCCAGGGCATACCGGAAGAGCGCCCCCTGCCACGGCTTGTCCGGGTCGGGGGAGGCATGCACCACATTGAGCACATCACCGAAGCGGAAAGCCTTGGACGCGGTGTCGTACTTGAGCAGCGACCGGGACGTGTACAGCCGGCGCACACCGTCCGCGATACCCCGCTTCACGGGCTGCGGCACGTTCCGCCCGTACACCGAGACCCAGTAGGCGAGCAACTCGCCGGGCTCGTCGGCACGCTGGAGCACCGAGTCGATCACGGACCGGTTGGACGGACCTACGGACGCCCCGGCCTCCAGCCTGGCCCGCACGTACGCGGCGGCGCCCACCAGGGACGCCGTGCGCATGTTGCCCTCACCGCGAAGCCAACGCAGCAGACCGGCCGTCCACACGGGATCCCGGACGGCGAGTTCACCGACGAGCCGAACATACCGGTCGTCCCGCTCCGCGCCGCTCTCGTAGAACGTCCGCTGCGTGACGAAGTTGCCGACGGCAAGGAGGAAGAGCTCCTGCCGAGGCTCCCGGACGAAGCCCGCGCCGCCCCCATAAGTTCGCAACCCCGGCCAGGCGGGCCCGTACCGGAGCTGTGGCGGAGGCAGGGAACGGGCGGCCGCCGAAACATACGGGGCCACGAGCATCTCGGACCAGACCTTCGAGACGCGCGGGGTATAACGAGGCAGCGAATCCCCCCGGATTCAAAGAACAGAACAGCCCGCCCAAAGAGCTGACGGGTCAGAACGACCGCGCCTGCCGAGATCCAAGGGGGCGGCGGCGTCACTTGGTTGTCAGAAGGAAGTAGCCGCAGCCGAGCGCATCGCCAGGCACGATCGCAACGCCAACCTACAAACCGACCGGCCCGCACACCACTGATTAAACGCAGGGCGGGGAGGTCTGCGCGATGCCGGGAGCGGGGCGGCCCACGCCCAGGCGTCGGCTGATCCGGCTCATCGCCTGCGACATGCGGGACGGGAAGGCGTCGGGGTCGGGGACGGTCACCGGCCGCACGCGACCATTGTGGAGAGCGGAGATCCGCCAGCCCTGCTCGGTGCGGACGACCACGAGGGTCTGCCGGGACAGGCGTCGCTTGGGCAGCTCGGACCGCCACGGCATCAGCACCGATGCCGTGCCGTGCACGACGGCGACGTCCGCGGTGACGTGGCGGATCGCCTCCAGGTCGCCGACGAGCGACGAGCCCGCCAACACGCCGCGGAAGAGCCGGTCGTGGTTGTCCTGGAGGGCCGGTCGGCCGGTCGCGCGGGTGCCGTCGTAGGAGACGTAGTCGGCGTCGGCAGTGAAGCAGGCGCCGAAGGCGGCGGCATCGTTGTCGGTCCACGCCTGCATGAACTGCTTGAACAACTGCGCGATCTGCTCGTCGCTGGTAGGCATGACGTCCTCCCGGAGCTATCATTTCGGCTGTCGAACCTTACGCTAACAGAAAGATTCGAATGTCGAAAGATGATGGCGTGGCCAAGGTAGCCGTACGGATGAGGCAGCTCCAGCAGAGCTTCGACGCCTTCGACGAAGCGGCCGCGACCCTGCTGCGGCTGAACCGCACCGACCTGCGCTGCCTGGACCTGATCCTGGCCAAGGACCCGATGTCGGCCGGAGAACTCACCAGCGCGGCCAAGCTCAGCCCGGCGGCGACGACAACCGCCATCGACCGCCTCGAACGAGCGGGCTTCGTCACCCGCAGCCGGGACGCCGCCAACCGGCGGCGCGTTCTGGTCGCCGCCACCGAGGCAGCCCGCGCCGCCGAGCGGCAGGTGTACGGCCCCCTCGGCGAGGCCGGGACATCGGCACTCCGGCGCTACACCGAAGAACAGCTCGCCGTGATCATCGACTTCCTGGAGACGGCCCGCCAGGTCCAGGAAGAGCAGACGGCACGCCTCAAGGGGCTGCCAGCCCGCGAATGAACGCGGGCATCAGCGGGATTCGGCATGTCCGGCTCGCCGTCGAATCTAGTGCTTCGGCCCGACGTGGAGGTCCATGAGCACCACGGACTCCTTGCGGGCGACGGAGATGTTGTGCTGGTTGGCGCGGGTCCAGCCCACGCCGAGGCGGTCCAGGGTGGTCGTGAGGAGGGCGGTGATGTCCGACGACTTGTTCGTGAAGAAGTAGCGGGGGTACTCGTACCGCTTGCCGTTGCGGACGGTCCAGTTGGTGGTTCTGCAGCCGTCGGAGTGGATCAGGCCCCGGACGAAGGCCCAGGGGTGGGCGTCAACCAGAGCCTGCTGCCAGGGCCGCAGGTGTATCCGGCGGTCGTGCTTCTTGCCTGGCCCGTGTTGTGGGAACAGGCACGTCCAGTGGTTTCCGTAGCTGGTCACGGCCACACAGCCTTGCCGCTGCAGAAAATAAACCCGGTTGTCCGGGCGGACGGCGGTGATCGCGGCCCGGCACAGTTCGATCAGGCCCGGCCAGGCGTCGGCGCAGGCGATGCGCAGGTGATGTCCCCCGCGTGGGTGGGGGCTGATGCAGCCGTCACCCAAGTAGAGGCCGAGCAGATAGACGTAGGCCTCCTGGTCGGCGGGGCCGGAGCACTCGGCACTCCGCACCATGCGGGGGAGCGGTTCGATGCGGATCTGCCAGGCGCGCAGTGCGGAACGGGAGACGCCCGTCTCTGCGCTGACCGAATTCAGGCTCCGGCCTTGCGCCACCAGTGCGAGCGCCTGTCGGCGGGTCGCCATGTCGTACATGCAGGCGACAGTGACTCAAGAAAGCGGCCCGGATGGCGTAAACGTGGGGCTTTCGCTGGAATGGGTGATGGTCGCGGATTATCACGCGACCATGGAACTTAAGGAAAAGTGCCCCGGGTCGGACTCGAACCGACACTGTATGGGTTTTGAATCCATCGCCTGCTGCCAATTGGGCTACCGGGGCCCAACGAATCGAAGGTTACCCCCGACCCGCTGCGTGTCCACCTTACCGCAGCTAGGTAGGCTCGGGGGAGCTTGTCTGCCCCGCATCGAGGAGCCCACCGTGACCGCCGAGCACGAGTCGACGCCCACGCCCGACGCCGACCAGTCGCACGTTCCGCCGCTGACGACGCGCGTCGTCATCGCCGAGGACGAGGCGCTCATCCGTCTCGACCTCAAAGAGATGCTGGAGGAAGAGGGCTACTCGGTGGTCGGCGAGGCCGGAGACGGACAAGCGGCCGTCGAGCTGGCCCGTGAGCACCGGCCCGACCTCGTCATCCTCGACGTGAAGATGCCCGTCCTGGACGGGATCTCCGCCGCGGAGAAGATCGCTCAGGAGTCCATCGCGCCGGTCCTGATGCTGACCGCGTTCTCGCAGCGCGACCTGGTCGAGCGGGCCCGGGACGCCGGGGCCATGGCGTACCTGGTGAAGCCGTTCAGCAAGAGCGACGTGGTGCCGGCCATCGAGATGGCGGTCTCCCGTTTCGCGGAGCTGCGTGCGCTGGAGAAGGAGGTCGCGGACCTCTCCCAGCGGCTGGAGACCCGGAAGCTGGTGGACCGGGCGAAGAGCATCCTGCAGACGCAGTACGGGCTGACGGAGCCGGCGGCGTTCCGGTGGATCCAGAAGACGTCGATGGACCGGCGCATGTCGATGCAGCAGGTCGCGGAGGCGGTCATCGAGGACGCCGAGGAGAAGAAGAACGCCTCCAAGGGGTAGTCCCCGAACGCCGCGTGCGCGCGGCAACGCGTGAGGCCCGCCACCGGGTTCCGGTGGCGGGCCTCACGCGTCGTGCGGTGTGCGGCGGGGGTCAGTCCTCGCCGAGGTAGGCCTTGCGGACCTCCTCGTCGTGGAGGAGTTCCTGGCCGGTGCCCGAGAGCACGATCTTGCCGATCTCCATCACGTGGGCCTGGTCGGCCAGCGAGAGGGCGGCCTGGGCGTTCTGCTCGACGAGCAGGATGGTGGTGCCCGTGGACTTGAGCTCGGCGATGGTGGCCATGATCTTGTGCATCATCAGCGGGGACAGACCCATGGAGGGCTCGTCCAGCATGAGGAGCTTGGGGCGGGACATGAGGGCCCGTCCCATGGCGAGCATCTGCTGCTCACCGCCCGAGAGGGTGCCGGCGGCCTGCTTGCGGCGTTCGCCCAGGATGGGGAACATCTCGTAGGCGCGCTGGATGTCCTTCTCGATGCCCTCCTTGTCGCTGCGGAGGAAGGCTCCGAGCTGGAGGTTCTCGGCGATCGTCAGCCGGGGGAAGATGTGGCGTCCCTCGGGGGAGTGGGCGAGGCCCAGGGAGACGATCTTGTGGGCGGGAACGGAGCCCAGGGGCTGGCCGTCGAAGGTGATGCTGCCGGAGCGGGGCTTGATGAGTCCGGACAGGGTGCGCAGGGTGGTCGTCTTGCCGGCGCCGTTGGTGCCGACGAGGCAGACGATCTGGCCCTCTTCGACGGTGAAGGAGATGCCCTTGACGGCTTCGATCTTGCCGTAGGCCACCTTGAGGTCGTTGACCTCGAGGAGTGCGGTCACTTGGCTTCTCCGTCCTTGCTGGTGGTGCTGTCCGCGGCTGCCGCCTCGGCGTCGGCGTCGGCGGCCGGGGCGGGGGCGTCCGGGGTGTCGGCCTCCGTCTCCGTCTCCGTCTCGGTCTCCGTCGCCTCGGTCGTGTCGGCTTCCGTGGTGTCGGCGGCTTCCGTCGCCTCGGTCTCCGTGGCCTCGTCGGTCTCCGTGGCCTCGGCGTCCGCCGTGTCGGCGGCCGGCTCGGCGTCGGCCTCGGCGGCCTCGACCTCGGCGGTCGGGGGCTCGAAGGGTTCGCCCAGGTAGGCGGCGATGACGCGCTCGTCGCCCTGGACCTCGGCGGCGGTGCCCTCGATGAGCTTCTCGCCCTGGACGAGGCAGGCGACGCGGTCGCAGAGGTTGAAGATGAACCGCATGTCGTGCTCGATGACGAGGACGGCGATGCCCTTGTCGCGGATGGCGAAGATGAGCTCTTCCGCGGCGCGGGTTTCCTGCGGGTTCATGCCGGCGGTGGGCTCGTCGAGGAGCAGGAGGCCGGGGTCGCTGGCGAGGGCGCGGGCGATTTCGAGCTTGCGCTGCTCGCCGTAGGGGAGGTTCTTCGCCAGGTGCTGGGCCTTGTGCTCCAGGCCGATGAACTCGAGGAGTTCCATGGCGCGGGCCTCGGAGGCGGCTTCGGCCTTCTTGAAGCCGGGGCCGCGCAGGAGGGCGGACCAGAGGCCTTCCTTGGTGCGGGTGTGGCGTCCGACGAGGACGTTCTCCAGCACGGTCATGTTGGAGAAGAGCCGGATGTTCTGGAAGGTGCGGGCGATGCCTGCCTTGGTGACCAGGTGCGGCTTGGGCGGCAGGACGGTGCCCTTGTAGCTGACGGTGCCCTCGGTGGGGACGTACAGGCCGGTGAGGCAGTTGAAGAAGGTGGTCTTGCCGGCGCCGTTGGGGCCGATGAGACCGACGATCTCGCCGGAGTTGACCTGGAGGTCGACGCCCTTGACGGCGGTGAGGCCGCCGAAGCGCATGGTGACGCCGCGGGCTTCGAGGACCGTCTCGCCGGCCGGGGCGGCGGCGGGCTTGGTGGTGGTGTCGGTGGTGGTCGTCATGGTGTTCACGCACCCGCCTTGGCCGTGGCCAGGTCGGTGGGAGCCTGGTCGGCGGTGTCGTCGTGGTACTCGAGCTGTGCGCGCTTGTCGGCGATGAGGCCTTCGGGGCGCAGGCGCATGAGCAGGATAAGGGCGATGCCGAATCCGAGGAGCTGGTAGTCCTGGAGGAACTGGAGCTTCGCGGGGATCAGGAAGAGGAGTGCGGAGCCGAGGATGGGTCCGCGGATGGTTCCCATGCCGCCGAGGATGACGGCGGCGAGGAGGAACGCGGAGTTGGGGGGTACGGGTCCGGCGAAGACGTAGTTCTCGGGGACGACCGTGGTGTTGACGTGGGCCTGGACGGTGCCGGCGAGGCCGGCGAGGGTGGCGCCGAGGGCGAAGGCGATGAGCTTGACGCGGAAGCCGTTGATGCCCATGGCTTCGGCGGCGGTCTCGTCCTCGCGGATGGCGATCCAGGCGCGTCCGATGCGGCTGTTGCCGGCGCGGGCGAAGACCAGGATGACCAGGGCCATGACCAGCAGCATCAGGAGGTAGTAGTTGGCGTAGGCGCCGAGGGTGATGCCGAGGACGTTGTGGGCTTCCCCGAAGTTCCACCCGAAGAGTTCGAGGTGGGGGATGTTGGGGATGCCGTTGGGGCCGTTGGTGACCTGGGGGCCGGAGGTGCCGTCGAGGTTGCCCATGGCGATGCGGAAGATTTCTCCGAAGCCGAGGGTGACGATGGCGAGGTAGTCGCCGCGCAGGCGGAGGGTCGGGGCGCCGATGACGACGCCGAAGACCAGGGAGGCGAGGGCGCCGACGATGACGGCGGCCCAGAAGGGGAGGTGGAGGCCGAAGGCGGAGGCGGTGCTTCCGGAGACCAGGGCGGCGGTGTAGGCGCCGACGCCGAGGAAGGCGACGTAGCCGAGGTCGAGGAGGCCGGCGAGGCCGACGACGACGTTGAGGCCGAGGGCGACGGTCGCGAAGATCAGGATGTTGACCGCGATGAGGGTGTAGGTGTCGCCGCTCTGCTGGATGAAGGGGAAGCCGATGAAGGCGGCCGCGGTCGCGATGACGGCGACCTGGCGGTGGTTCGCGGTGATCTCGGCGAAGCGGTCGGTGACACCGGACTTGATGAGGCCGGTGGCGGCGAGGCTGACCGTGATCAGGTACGCGATGAAGAGCTGCGGTTCCTTGTCGTCGGTGTCGATGCCGAAGGTGATCACGAAGAGGCCGAGGGCGTAGACGCCGACGATGATCAGGATTTCGGCCCAGGAGGGCAGCTTCGTGGTGGTGGCGGCGGCCTTGCGGGTGTCGTCGGTGAGCTTGAACGCGGCGAGGGCCGGGATCAGGGAGCCGACGAGGGCGAGGTAGGCGCCGGGTTCGAGGTGGACGATGCCGCCGAGTTCGACGGAGATGGCGGCGGCGGTGAACCAGGTGGTGGCTGCCGCGGCGAGGGCGAGGAACCGCAGGGCCTTCGTGGTGCCCTTGGGGGCGAGCCAGCCGAGGCCCTTGGTGCCCAGGGCGGAGAGGGCGTAGAGGGCGGTGAGCAGGGCGCCGACGAGGCTGAGCATCTGGAGGGGCGCCGGGTACCCGTAGAGGGTGAGGTTGCCGGGGAAGGCGTCGGTCCACGTCCAGGCGAGGAAGGCGCTGATGACGGTGAGGAGGGAGCCGCCGGTGATGGCGTACAGCAGGGTGGTGCTGTTGTTGCTCTCCTCTGCCGCGGTGGGGCTGAGGGTGGCTTCGTTGGTGGTCATGGTTCTCACGCCCGATCCGTGACGCGCTGGCCGAGCAGGCCTTGGGGCCGCACGAGGAGGACGACGATGAGGAGTACGAAGGCCCAGACGTTGGACCAGGCGCCACCGCCGAGCTGCTGCATGCCGGGGATCTCTTCGATGTAGGCGATCGAGAGGGATTCGGCGAGTCCGAGGACGACGCCGCCGACCATGGCGCCGTAGATGTTTCCGATGCCGCCGAGGACGGCGGCGGTGAAGGCCTTGAGTCCGAGGATGAAGCCCATCTCGAAGTTGATCTGGCCCTTGTCGACGCCGTAGGCGACGGCGGCGACGGCGGCGAACGCGGCACCGATGGCGAAGGCCATGACGATGATGCGGTCGGTGTTGATGCCCATGAGCTTGGCGGTGTCGGGGTCCTGCGCGGTGGCCTGCATGGCGCGGCCGCTGCGGCTCTTGGAGACGAAGACGCCGAGGGCGAGCATGCAGAGCGGGGCGAGGGCCAGGACGAAGGCGTCCGCGCGCTGGATGGCGAGGTTGTCGGTGATCTGGAACGCCTTGCCGGTGAACTCGGGGAAGCTCACTGCCTTCTTGGCGTCCGGGTAGAACTGCCAGACGAGCTGCTGGAGCGCGATCGAGAGGCCGATGGCGGTGATGAGGGGTGCCAGGCGGGGGGCGCTGCGCAGTGGCCGGTAGGCGAAGCGTTCCGCCGCGGTCGCCACGGCGACGGAGGCGAGGGCGCCTCCGAGGATCATGAGGGGTATCGCCACCAGGAGCGAGGTTCCGCTCGGGAGTGCGGTGTAGGTGGTGAGGGCGCCGAAGCCCCCGATCATGAAGATCTCGCCGTGGGCGAAGTTGATGAGCTGGACGATGCCGTAGACCATGGTGTACCCGATGGCGATGAGGCCGTAAAGGGCACCGAGGGCAAGGCCGTTGGCCAGCTGTTGCGGCAGTTCGTGCACCGCAGGGCCTCCGATGTGCGTGTCGGATAAGAGTCCGGGGGGGGGGGGGGGGGGGTGGCGGGCGGCGGCGGGGGGGGTGTTGTGGGTGGTGTGGTGGGCTATAA
>NZ_JBHXTC010000036.1:20929-29226 GCF_042677605.1 Streptomyces sp. NPDC127106
GGTCCCGCCGGCCCGCGCACTCCGCGTGGGGGCGGGGGGCGGGCCCCCCCCCCCCGCGCGCCGCCCCGCCCCCCCCCCCCCCCCCCGCGGCTTGTTCCTTTGGGTGGGTCAGGTGGTTGTGCCGTCAGGCGGGGCGACTACTGGTTGAAGGTGTCGCTCTTGACGTCGATCCACTTGCCGCCCTCGACCTTGTAGACCGTGAGCTGCTTGTTGGTGGTGTCGCCGTACTCGTCGAAGGAGACCTTGCCGGTGACGCCGTCGAAGGTGACCTTGCCGAGGGCCTCGACGACCTTGGCGCGGGCGTCGGTCGGGACCTTGCCGCCGTTGGCGGCGACGACGGCCTTGACGGCCTGGATGACGGCCCAGCCGGCGTCGTAGGAGTAGCCGCCGTAGGCCGCGTACGGGTCCTTGTAGCCGCCCGCCTTGTAGTCGTCGATGAACTTCTTGGCGGTGTCGAGCTTCTCGACGGGGGCGCCGATGGAGGTGGCGAGGTCGCCGTCGTTGGCCTCGGCGGAGGCGGAGATGAAGGCCGGGTCGTAGATGCCGTCGCCGCCGAAGAGCGGGATGTTGGCGCCGGTCTTCTTGATCTGGTCGGAGAGCAGGCCGCCCTCGGGGTACTGGCCGCCGAAGTAGACGGAGTCGGCGCCGGAGGACTTGACCTTGTCGGCGGTGGAGGAGAAGTCGGTCTCCTTCACGGTGACGTGGTCGGTGCCGACGACCTCGCCGCCGAGCTTCTTGAACTCCTCGGCGAAGATGCCGGCGAGGCCGGCGCCGTAGGTCTGCTTGTCGTCGACGACGAAGACCTTCTTCTTGCCGGCGTCCTTGAAGAGGTACTGGGCGGCGAACTTGCCCTGGACGACGTCGGTGGCGGCGGTGCGGAAGTAGGTCTTGAAGGGGCGCTTGAACTCGCCCTTGCCCCAGTTGTCGCCCTGGCTGAGGGCCGGGTTGGTGTTGGCCGGGGAGACCTGGGCGAGGTTGGCGGAGGCGAAGACGCCCTGCATCTGCTGGGCGACGCCGGAGTTCAGCGGGCCGACGACGCCGAGAACGTCCTTGTTGCCTACGAGCTTGGTGGCGTTTGCCTGGCCGGAGGCAGGAACTGCCTGGTCATCAAGGGCTTCGACCTTGAATTCAACGCCGGGGACCTCGTTGTTCTTGTTTGCGGTCTTGGCCGCGAGGTCCACGGAGTTCTTGATGCCCTGGCCGAGAGCGGAAAGGGAGCCGGTGAGCGGGGCGTCAACGCCGATGACGACGACGGTCTTGGAGCCGTCGGCCTTGTCCCCGGTCTTCGCCGCATCACGGGAACCGCAGGCGGTAAGGGTGAGGGCTCCCGTGGTGATCACGGTCGTGAGGACAAGCAGAGAACGGTGTCGCACGATTCTTCCTTTCCCTGGCGCGGCCACCCTCGAAGTCGAGGGTGCCGAACGGGAGCCGGGCCGCACTGGGAGTTCCACGGCCGTGCTGGGTTTGCGCTCTGTGGCGCGGTGACTGGCCGTGACTCTAGGCCGAGGTGGCGAGTGCGGGGGAGCGGGGAAAGGAGGATGTGACTGTCTTGTTATGCCAAGGCCAAGAATGTGCGGGGGGAGTTCGGACAGATCGGGCGTTTGGCGACGCTGTTGGGCGTCCGCATCGTGAGAATTCCCCGGTTCTCTAAGGGGCTTGAGGGCCTCATGGTCCTGTCATAGATCAAATCGGGCCGAATGTTGCAGCGCGTGTCCGAAAGAATCGCGGTGGCGGCATTGCGCACGCGAAAAAGGGGGATTCTGTCGGGCGTGGGCATTACTGATGGTAATGACGGTCCTTGATCCACTTCGTACGATTGGATCTCGACCGAAACGGGCGGAACACCCCAGACCTGCGGCCCGGTCGTGCATCGCCGGGTGCCCGGAAGTCGGACAGCGGGCTCGGGTATCCGGTCACCGCGCCGGGCTCGGCGGCCGCCAGTTCTCCGAGCTCCAGGTGGCCCCGCCCTGCTCCTCGCAGCGCTGCGCGACGAGCCGGTCGACCAGTTCAAGTGCCTTGTCCAGACCGGCAGTTCGCTCCTCGACCCGACCTGCGGCAACGGCTTCCTCGTGGATCGCGTACTGCCCATTGGACATGCCCTTCTGCTCCCAGTCCAGCCCGGCCCAGTAACTGCCCATCAGGGACTCTTTCGCCCAGTAGGACACCAGAGTTGTGCAGATCCGGGCAGGTGGGGACGGACTCGGGGCGGCCTCCTGCGCGGACTTCGGGCTGCCAGGGGCGCAGGCGGAGCCCGCGCCGAGGGTGAGGGCCGCGAGGAGCGCGACGGCGCCGTACCGGGCCGCGCGGGGTGGCTGGGTGCCCATGCGGGCGACGGTAGGCCGTCACCTTCCGTGACACAACGGCCGTGCACGGGGCAGGTGCGGACTGGCGGATTCCGGGCGGTTGCCGTGGCCGGGGGCTTGCGGGGGGACGGGCGGAGCCGGGGTGCGGGCGGGGCGGAGACGGCGCAGGCCCGGTTCCCGCCCCGGGGAGGGGCGGGAACCGGGCCTGTACGGGGCCGCGCCGGGTTCAGGCCCCGGCGGCCGGTGCGGCGGCGGCGTCGCGCAGCAGGCAGGTCAGGCGGGCGCTGCACACCCGCCGGTCCTGCTCGTCGCTGATCACGATCTCGTAGGTGGCGGTGGAGCGGCCGCGGTGCACGGGCGTGGCGACGCCGGTGACGAGGCCGGAGCGGGCGCCGCGGTGGTGGGTGCAGTTCAGGTCGACCCCCACGGCGATCTTGTCGATGCCGCCGTGGAGCATCGCGCCGACCGAGCCGAGGGTCTCGGCCAGGACGGCGGAGGCGCCCCCGTGCAGCAGCCCGTAGGGCTGGGTGTTGCCCTCGACCGGCATGGTGCCGACGACCCGGTCGGGGGCCGCCTCCAGGATGCGGATGTCCATCCGCTCGCCGAGGTGGCCCGCCGAGAACAGCGCGGGCAGGTCGATGCCCAGGGCCGCGTACTCGTCCAGGACCTCCTGCGGGAACTTCACAGCGTGCTGCTCGCCCATGGGCCGGCTCCGTTCGTCAACGCTCGTTAACCATCTTGTCGTGACGTCGTTCTATCAGGCCGGTTCGAAGCGCACGACGACGGACTTGCTGGCGGGGGTGTTGCTGGTGTCGGCGGTGGAGTCGAGCGGGACGAGCACGTTCGTCTCGGGGTAGTAGGCCGCCGCGCAGCCGCGGGCGGTCGGGTAGTGGACGACGCGGAAGCCGGGCGCGCGCCGCTCCACGCCGTCCTTCCACTCGCTGACCAGGTCCGTGTAGGAGCCGTCGGCGAGGCCGAGCTCGGCCGCGTCCTCGGGGTGGACCATGACGATGCGGCGGCCGCCGGTGATCCCGCGGTAGCGGTCGTCGAGGCCGTAGATCGTGGTGTTGTACTGGTCGTGGCTGCGCAGGGTCTGTAGCAGGAGCCGGCCCTCGGGGACCTTCGGGTACTCCACCGGCGCGGCGGTGAAGTTGGCCTTGCCGGTCGCCGTCGGGAAGCGGCGCTCGTCGCGGGGGGCGTGCGGGAGCCGGAAGCCCTCGGGGCGGGCGGCGCGGGCGTTGAAGTCCTCGAAGCCGGGGACGACGCGGGAGATCCGGTCGCGGATGGCGGCGTAGTCCCGCTCGAACTCCTCCCAGGGGGTGGTGGAGGCGTCGCCGAGGACGGCGCGGGCCATGCGGGCGACGATCGCCGGCTCCGAGAGCAGGTGCGGGGAGGCCGGGGCGAGGTTGCCGCGGGAGGCGTGGACCATGCCCATGGAGTCCTCGACGGTGACGAACTGCCGGCCCGCGGCCTGGACGTCCTTGTCGGTGCGGCCGAGGGTGGGCAGGATCAGGGCGCGCCGGCCGGTGACCGCGTGGGAGCGGTTGAGCTTGGTGGAGACGTGCACGGTGAGGGAGGCGCGGCGGATCGCGGCCTCGGTGACCTCGGTGTCGGGGGTGGCGCCGACGAAGTTGCCGCCCATCGCGAAGAGCACCTTGGCCTTGCCGTCGCGCAGGGCCTGGATGGAGCGGACCACGTCGTAGCCGTGGTGCCGGGGCGAGGTGATCCCGAATTCCCTGTCGAGGGCGTCGAGGAAGGCGGGGGCGGGGCGTTCGAAGATCCCCATGGTGCGGTCGCCCTGGACGTTGGAGTGGCCGCGGACGGGGCACACGCCGGCGCCGGGGCGGCCGATGTTGCCGCGGAGCAGGAGCAGGTTGACGACCTCGCGGATGGTGGCGACGGCGTGCTTGTGCTGGGTCAGGCCCATGGCCCAGCAGACGATGGTGCGCTGCGAGGCCAGCACCATGGCGAGGGCGCGTTCGATCTCGGGCCGGGTCAGGCCGGTGGCGGTGAGGGTCTCGGCCCAGTCGGCCTCGGCCGCGGCGGCGCGGAGGTCCTCGTAGCCGTGGGTGTGCTCGCGGACGAAGTCCTCGTCGACGGCGCCCGACCCCGCGGCGGAGCCGCTTTCGGACGCTTCGATCACGAGCTTGTTGAGGAGGCGGAAGAGGGCTTGGTCGCCGCCGATGCGGATCTGCAGGAACAGGTCGGTCAGGGCCGTGCCGCGGAGCATGCCGAGGGGGGTCTGGGGGTTCTTGAACCGCTCCGTGCCGGCCTCGGGCAGCGGGTTCACCGAGATGATCTTCGCGCCGGCGGCCTTGGCCTTCTCCAGGGCGGAGAGCATGCGGGGGTGGTTGGTGCCCGGGTTCTGCCCGGCGACGATGATCAGGTCGGCCCGGTGGAGGTCCTCCAGGGAGACGCTGCCCTTGCCGATGCCGATCGTCTCGGTGAGCGCGGAGCCCGAGGACTCGTGACACATGTTGGAGCAGTCGGGCAGGTTGTTCGTGCCGAACTCGCGGGCGAACAGCTGGAAGAGGAACGCGGCCTCGTTGCTGGTGCGGCCCGAGGTGTAGAAGAGGGCCTCGTCGGGGGAGTCGAGGGCGTTCAGCTCCTCGGCGATGATCTCGAAGGCCCGCTCCCAGGTGACGGCCTCGTACCGGTCGGCGCCCTCGGGCAGATACATGGGCTGGGTGATGCGGCCCTGCTGGCCGAGCCAGTACCCGGAGCGGCCGGCGAGGTCGGCGAGCGGGTGGGCGGCGAAGAAGTCCGGGGTGACCCGGCGCAGCGTGGCCTCTTCGGCGACGGCCTTGGCGCCGTTCTCGCAGAACTCGGCCGTGTGCCGCTTGTCGCCCTCGGGCCAGGCGCAGCCCGGGCAGTCGAAGCCGTCCTTCTGGTTGACCTTGAGCAGGGTGCGGGCGGTGCGCGCCAGCCCCATCTGGGCCTGCGCGATCCGCAGGGTGTGCCCGATCGCGGGCAGGCCCGCCGCGGCGTGCTGGGGAGGCGCGACCTGCGGCGCGTCCTGTACGGGATCACCTGCGGGCGGCTTCGTGGCCATGTCGCTCCCCTTTGAGCACGTCGGGCAGTGCGCCGGCCGGGCCGCGCGCTTCGCATTCGCGTCCGATCCTGTCACGACCGGGGTGGTGATCGCCGAGGCCGGGATTGTCGGTGGAGCGGCCTAGGATCGGGGGCGTGGCAGAGAACGCATCGAAGAAGACCGACCAGACGACCGCAGCGGACCGCCCCCGCCTGATGCTCATGGACGGGCACTCCCTGGCGTACCGGGCGTTCTTCGCGCTGCCCGCGGAGAACTTCACCACGGTGACCGGCCAGCCGACGAACGCGATCTACGGCTTCGCGTCGATGCTGGCGAACACGCTGCGCGACGAGGCGCCCACGCACTTCGCGGTGGCGTTCGACGTCTCGCGCAAGACGTGGCGCTCGACGGAGTTCCCCGAGTACAAGGCGAACCGCTCCTCGACCCCGGACGAGTTCAAGGGGCAGGTGGAGCTGATCGGCGAGCTGCTGGACGCGATGAACGTGCCGCGGTTCGCGGTCGAGGGCTTCGAGGCCGACGACGTGATCGCGACGCTGGCGACGCAGGCGGAGGCGCTCGGCTTCGAGGTGCTGATCGTCACCGGCGACCGGGACTCCTTCCAGCTGGTCTCCGAGCACACCACGGTGCTGTACCCGATGAAGGGCGTCTCGGATCTGGCCCGCTTCACGCCGGAGAAGGTCGTGGAGAAGTACGGGCTGACCCCGCAGCAGTACCCGGACTTCGCGGCGCTGCGCGGCGACCCGTCGGACAACCTGCCGGGCATCCCGGGCGTCGGGCCCAAGACCGCCACCAAGTGGATCAACGAGTTCGGGTCGCTCGCGGAGCTGGTGGAGCGCGCCGAGGAGGTCAAGGGCAAGGCCGGGCAGAACTTCCGCGACCACCTGGAGGCCGTGAAGCTCAACCGGGTGCTGACCGAGATGGTCCGCGACGTGGAGCTGGACAAGACCCCGACCGACCTGCAGCGCGCCCCGTACGACCGGTCCGCCGTGACCGGCGTGCTGGACGTGCTGGAGATCCGCAACCCCTCGCTGCGCGAGCGGCTGCTGGCGGCGGACCCGGGTGCCGGCCAGGAGGAGGCCCCGGCTCCGGCCGCGGGGGTGGAGCTGGACGGGTCCGTGCTGGGTACGGGCGAGCTCGCGCCGTGGCTCGCGGCGCACGGCGGCGGTCCCCTCGGCGTGTCCACCGTGGACAGCTGGGCGCTGGGCCAGGGCAGCGTCGCCGAGGTCGCGCTGGCCGCGGCCGGCGGGGCGGCCGCCTGGTTCGACCCGTCCGCGCTGGACGAGGCCGACGAGCAGGCGTTCGCGGCCTGGGCCGCCGACCCGGACCGGCCCAAGGCCGTGCACAACGCCAAGGGCCTGATGCGGGTCTTCCCGGAGCACGGCTGGCGCCTGGACGGCGTCACCATGGACACCGCGCTCGCCGCGTACCTGGTCAAGCCGGGCCGGCGGTCCTTCGCGCTGGACGTGCTGTCGGTGGAGTACCTGGGCCGCGAGCTGCAGCCCGCCGCGGCCGACGGCCAGCTGGCCTTCGGCGCCGACGAGACCGCCGAGGCCGAGGCGCTGATGGCGCAGGCCCGCGCCGTCCTGGACCTCGGCGAGGCCTTCACCGGCAAGCTCGTGGAGGTCGGCGCAGCCGATCTGCTCCACGACATGGAGCTGCCGACGTCGGAGCTGCTGGCCCGGATGGAGCGGGCCGGCATCGCCGCCGACCGCGACCACCTGGAGGCCATGGAGCAGCAGTTCGCCGGGGCCGTGCAGCAGGCGGTCAAGGAGGCGCACGCGTCGGTGGGCCACGAGTTCAACCTCGGCTCGCCCAAGCAGTTGCAGGAGGTCTTCTTCGGCGAGCTGGACCTGCCGAAGACGAAGAAGACCAAGACCGGCTACACCACGGACGCGGACGCCCTGAACTGGCTGGCCACCCAGACCGACCACGAGCTCCCCGTGATCATGCTGAGGCACCGGGAGCAGGCCAAGCTGCGGGTGACCGTGGAGGGCCTGGTCAAGACGGTCGCCGCCGACGGCCGGGTGCACACCAGCTTCAGCCAGACCACCGCCGCGACCGGACGTCTGTCCTCCACCGACCCCAACCTGCAGAACGTGCCGGTGCGCACCGACGAGGGGCGCGCCATCCGCCGCGGGTTCGTCGTCGGCGAGGGCTACGAGTCCCTCATGACCGCCGACTACAGCCAGATCGAGCTGCGGGTCATGGCCCACCTGTCCGAGGACGAGGGACTGATCCGGGCCTTCCTGTCCGGTGAGGACCTGCACACCACCGTCGCCTCCCAGGTGTTCGGCGTGGAGCGGTCCGCCGTCGACGCCGAGATGCGGCGCAAGATCAAGGCGATGTCGTACGGGCTCGCGTACGGGCTCTCCGCCTTCGGCCTCGCCCAGCAGCTCGGGATCGAGCCGGCCGAGGCGCGCGGACTGATGGAGACCTTCTTCGAGCGGTTCGGCGGGGTCCGGGACTACCTGCAGCGCGTCGTCGAAGAGGCCCGCGCCACCGGGTACACGGCGACGATCTTCGGGCGCCGCCGCTACCTGCCGGACCTGGCCAGCGACAACCGCCAGCGCCGCGAGGCTGCGGAGCGGATGGCGCTGAACGCCCCGATCCAGGGCACCGCCGCCGACATCGTCAAGGTCGCCATGCTCCGCGTGGACCGGGCGATCGCCGAGGCGGGCCTGACGTCGCGGATGCTGCTCCAGGTCCACGACGAAATCGTGCTGGAGATCGCCCCGGGCGAGCGCGAGCGGGTCGAGGAGCTGGTGCGCCGCGAGATGGCCGCCGCCGTCGAGCTGCGGGCCCCGCTGGACGTGTCCGTCGGCGTCGGCGCCGACTGGGAGTCCGCCGCCCACTGACCCGGAGCCGTGTGCCGGGGGGGGGGGGGCCCCCCCCCCGCGCCGGGGCCGCGCGGGGGCGGTTGAGGGCTAGATTGAACGAGGCGG
>NZ_JBHXTC010000036.1:29236-78256 GCF_042677605.1 Streptomyces sp. NPDC127106
CGGGGGGGTGCGCGGGGGCGGGGGCGGGGGGCCAGGGTGGGGGGCCCACCGGCCCCGGGGCGGCGCGCGCGGGGGCCCCCCCGCCCCGGGGGGGGGGGGCCGCCCCCGCGTGCAGGTGTACGGGCTACCTGGCGCGGAGGGGCTCGGGTGACTCCGAGCCCGCCGGGTGCCGGGAGCCCGGGCCGTTGCCGTCGTTCCGGTCGTCCCGGTGGTCCCGGTGGTCCCGGTCGTCCCCGCCACGGCCCGGGCGGCGGTGCCGCAGCCGCACCAGCACCCCGTACAGCAGCAGGCCCACCGCGAGGCCGGCGCCCGCGCCGAAGCAGACGGTCGGGACGATGTCGAGGGGCGAGCGGACCCGGTCGTAGAACGTGAAGAAGCGCATCACCCGCGTCGTCACCCCGGCGGCCACGCACCCGGCGACGAGGAGGGCCGAGCCCAGTACCTCGGCCCGGCTCAGGACCGGCACCGCCGCGGGCACGGGCCGGTCGGGCATCCGGCGCAGGGCCGTCGCCGCGAACCAGAGCAGCCCGCCGGCCGCGACCGCCGACGAGCCGTACTGCAGGTAGGTGTAGAGCGGGTACCCGTACGCGATCGGCTCGCCGAGCCAGGGCAGGGCGTTCGTCCCCCACCGGTCCAGGTGCGTGAAGCTGTCCCACACCACGTGCGTGAGCGAGCCCAGCACCGCCGAGAGGTAGAACCACAGCGCGAGCACCGCCGGCCGCCGCGCGCCCCGGCCGCCCGGCCCGCCCCGCCAGTCCTCACCCCGGAGCAGGGCGTGGACCCGGCCCCGACGGGTCCGCGGCAGCAGCGCGACCAGCGGTTCGCGCAACAGCAGCCAGCACGCCGCGAGAACGGTGGTCAAGGCGGCGTCCGCGGTCAGCACGCCGGGCAGCGAGTGCGTGAACGCCCCGTACTGCATGACGCCGCCGACGACCGCGTCCGCGAAGTAGAACGTGTCGGGTGCGAACGAGCCAAGGACGAGCGCGGAGGCGACGAGCGGGCCGCGCGCACGGCCGGTGCGGCGGACGGCGGGCAGGACGGCGGCGGCATGGCTGAGGGTGAACGGCACGGCACCTCTTGGTGGTTCGGCGGTTGTCGGCTCGGGCGGGCACCGGGTCACGCCGCGTGACGGCGGCTTTACTTCGACCCAATGCGTCTCGAACCGGGTCCGGACAGTATGCGTGACCTGCACATGACGTGGGGAAGTGGTGAAGCCCGGGCACTGATCGGTGCGGTGTGAAGGGAGCTGACGTAGGGTCACGCCGACGTCGAGGGGGAGGGGACCGGCTCATGTCGGCTCGTTGGACGGCTGGTGGCAGGCTGCGCAGGGGAGGGACCGCCGCCGTGGCGTGCGCTCTGGTGGCGGCCGCGGTGACCGCCTCGCAGGCCCCGCCCGGTTACCGTGCGGCCCCCGCCGGGGAGAGCGCCGCGCAGGCCGCGGCGCCCCCGGCGGCCGTCGGAGCGGACGGCGGCGACGGCGCGTACCTCACCGAACTCCCGCCCCTCACCAGCCCGGAGCCGCCGACCGCCCCGGCGCCGGAGGGCGCGCAGACCCCGCCGGCCGCCCCCGGAGGGACGGCCGGATCGCCCCACCAGCCCGTCGCCATGGGCGGTGCGCCGGGGGCGCAGGGGATACCGGCGACCCTGCTGGCCGCGTACCAGCAGGCCGAGGACCGGATCGGCCGCACCGATCCGGGCTGCGGGCTGCGCTGGCAACTCCTCGCGGCGATCGGCAAGGTCGAGTCCGGGCACGCGGGCGGCGGGCGCGTCGACGCCGCCGGCACCACCCTGCGCCCGGTCCTCGGGCCGGTCCTGAACGGCAACGGCTTCGCGACGATCCGGGACACGGACGGCGGCCGTTACGACGGCGACAGCGCCTACGACCGCGCGGTCGGGCCCATGCAGTTCATCCCGTCCACCTGGGCCGCCTGGGGCCAGGACGCCGACGGCGACGGCCTGCGCAACCCCGGCAACGTGTACGACGCGGCCCTCGCCGCCGGGCGCTACCTGTGCGCGGGCAGCCGCGACCTGCGCGTGGGCGCGGACCTGGACCGGGCGGTGCTCTCCTACAACCACTCCTCGGAGTACCTGCGGACGGTGCGGTCCTGGTTCGCCTACTACCTCAAGGGGGCGCACGAGGTCCCGAACGCAGGAGGCGGCGCGAGCACACCGGCGAAGCCGCAGCCGAAGCCCACGCCCACGCCGTCCCCGACGCCGAGCCCCAGGCCGACGCCGACCCCCACGCCGAGTCCGAAGCCCACCCCGAGCCCCACGCCCACGCCGACCCCGCCCGCGCCGCCGACTCCGTTGCCCACGCCGACGCCGACGCCCAAGCCGACGCCCACTCCCAAGCCGACGCCCACTCCCACTCCCACGCCGAAGCCCACGGCCACCCCCCGGCCCACGCCCAGCCCCACCGCGAGCGTCCGGCCCACGCCCTCCGCCGCCAAGCCGTCCGGAACGCCGTCCGCGTCCCCCTCCCCGACCGCGACGCGGAGCGGCACGCACACCCCGTAGCCGAACGGTTCTCATCTCGCACGCGCGTTGCTACCGTGCCTCCGCCCTGACGCTCCATCAGATCCGGAGGCCCGGTATGCGCGCACTCGCCGCCGCCGCCATCGGCCTTGCCGCCGCGCTGGCCCTCGCGTTCGCCCTCACGGCGCTCGGGTCGCAGGAAGGCGAGACCTCGCCCAGACCGCTGCTCACCACCGCGCCCGCCGCGCCCGGACAGCGGTGAGGAGGCAGGACGTGCGACGCCGAGCGAGCCTCGTCCTCATCGCCCTCGCGGTGTTCTGCACCGCCCTCGCACCCCTGCTGCGCTGGTACGCCTACCCCCGGCTGGCCAAGATCCCGCCGAACCAGTACCAGGAGATGGTCCTGGAGGCGAAGGACGCCACCCTCCTCGACTACACCGGCGGCATGCAGCCGAAGAAGGTCGACAAGGTCACGATCGTCCAGACCCTCAAGGGCAACGTCGAGGCGTCGCGGGAGATCGAGGCGAGCACGGGCAGGGACGTCGTCGTCTGGGACACCCTGTCCCACATCGCCGGCCCCGACGGGAAGACGGTCTCCCAGATCCCCGAGCGCTACGTCTTCGACGCCCACACCCAGGAACCCGTGCACGCCGCCGGCGAGGCCGTCGACGGCGACCCCGTCAAGCGCGAGGGCATCGAGTTCAAGTGGCCGTTCTTCGCCGAGCCGCGCGACTACCTCTACTTCGACGCCCAGACCCGCACCTCCACTCCCATCCACTACGTCGGCCCGCGCACGTTCCGCGGCATGGACGTGTACTACTACGAGCAGCACGTGCCCTGGACGAAGGTCCCCCTGCCCAAGAAGATGCCGATCGAGGGCATCGACCCGGCGACCTTCGAACAGAGCACCGGCACCAGCCTCTGGTACCAGGCCAAGGCGATGTTCTGGGTCGACCCGGTCACCGGGGCGCCCGTCAACGCCGAGCAGGTCGTCGAGCAGGAGATGCGCGGCGGGATCGCCGCCGGGGCGCCGGAGGGCCGGCTCACCGTCTTCGCCGGGCACGTCAAGATGCGCGAGGACTACAGCCGGTACACCGTCGACCTGGTCCGGTCGAACCGGGCCAAGGTCCTCGCCCTCCACACGTACGCCCCCGCCGGCCTGGCCGCCGCCGGGCTCGCGCTGCTCGGCGCGGCCCTGTGGCTGGAGGCCCGCGGCCGCCGCACCGCCCCCGCCGCCGGGGCCGGGGCGGAGGTCAGCGCCTGAGGCGGGCGTTGGTGTGCCGGGTCGGCTCGGCCGTCGCCGGATCCTCCGGCCAGGGGTGCTTGGGGTAGCGGCCGCGGAGCTCGGCGCGCACGGCGCGGTAGCCGCCCTGCCAGAACGAGGCCAGGTCCGCGGTGACCGCCGCGGGCCGCCCGGCCGGCGACAGCAGGTGCACGAGTACGGGCACCCCCGCCACCCGGGGCGTCTGCGCCAGCCCGAACAACTCCTGCAGCTTGACCGCCAGCACGGGTTGCTCGGCCGAGTAGTCCACCCGGATCCGGGAGCCGCTGGGCACCTCGATCCGCTCCGGGGCCAGCTCGTCCAGGCGGGCGGCCTCGCCCGTGGCCCAGGGCAGCAGCCGGGTCAGGGCCTGGCCGGCGTCGACCCGCGCCAGGTCCGCGCGGCGGCGGGCCGAGGACAGCTCGGGCTCCAGCCAGTCCTCCGCCGGGCGGGCCAGCAGGGCGGCGTGGGACACGTCCGGCCAGGGGGCGCCCAGGGTGCGGTGCAGGAACGCGAGGCGCTCGCGCAGGGCCAGGGCCTCCGCGGACCAGCGCAGCAGCACGCCCGGACCCTCGGCCGCGAGCCCCTCCAGCAGGGCGCGGCGCACCAGGGCGGGGTCCGGGTCGCGCAGGGGGCGGGCGGTGAGCTCGATCGCGCCGAGGCGTTGCACTGCGCGGGCGACCACGTCTCCGGCTTCCCAGCGCACCTCCTCGCAGGCGGAGAACAGGTGTTCGGCCGCGGCCCGGGCCGTGGCCTCGTCGAGGACGGCGGCCAGTCGGACGCGGGCGTCGGCCGAGCCGGTGCTGCGGTCGGCGACGGCGACGGCGAGCCACTCGCCGGCGGTGGCGAGCCGGGAGCCGTCCGGGAGGGCGGCTCCGGTGCCGGAAGCCATGAGGTACTGGCCCCGGCCGCGGGCGCGGGCCACGCGCTCGGGGAACGCGAGCGCGACGACGAGCCCGGCGACGTGGTCGTCCGCCGTCGGAACGCCCCCGCCCGCCGCGCAGCGGGCATCGGATACGGCGGGAAGGGGCGGGGTGGGGGAGGTCTCCGTGGCGGCCAACGCCGCGGCCAGCCGCCCGGCCTCGGCGCGCCAACGCCCCGCATAGCCGTCGCCCCCGCCCCGCGCGCCCCCAGCGGCTGCGGCGCCCCGCGCGCCCCCGGCCCGCGCGGTGCGCCAGGCCGCGACGAGGTCGTCCCCGTACTCCCGCGGCGGCTCCTCGCTCAGCAGTGCCACCACCTCGGCCACCCGCCGTCCGCCGCCCAGCGCCGTCGCCCCGTCCAGCAGGGCGCGGGCCAACCGCGGGTGCAGGCCGACCCGGGACATGGCCGCACCCCGCGGCGTGACCCGCCCGGCCGCGTCCAGCGCGCCCACCGCGGACAGCACGGACCGCGCCGCCGCCATCGCCCCCGCCGGCGGCGGGTCCAGCAGGGCCAGTCCCGATGCGTCGGGATCCCCCCAGCAGGCGGCGTGCAGCGCGAACGCGGTCAGGTCCGCCAGCCGTATCTCCGGGGCCGGAAACGCCGGCAGCCGCCCGTGCTCCGCCTCCGCCCAGCACCGGTACACCGTCCCCGGCGCCTCGCGGCCCGCACGCCCCGCCCGCTGCCGGGCCGCCGCGCGGGAGGCCCGTACGGTCGTCAGCGCGCCCAGGCCCCGCGCGTGGTCCGTCCGCGGCTCGCGGGCCAGCCCGGAGTCCACCACCACCCGCACCCCGGGCACGGTCAGGCTCGACTCCGCCACCGCCGTGGAGAGGATCACCCTGCGGTGCCCGGCCGGTGTCAGCGCCGCGTCCTGGACCGCCGCCGGAGCCCGGCCGTGGACCTGCAGCACCTCCGCCCCGACCCCGGCCAGCAGCCCGGCCACCCGGCCGATCTCGCCGGTGCCGGGCAGGAAGCACAGCACGTCCCCGGCGCGCTCGGCCAGCGCCCGCCGCACCACCGCAGCCACGTGCGCCAGCTGCGCTGGGTCCACCCGCATCCCGTGCGGCGGCCGCACCGGCCGGGCCGGCGGGGCCCAGACCGTCTCCACCGGGTACGAGACCCCGTCCGCCCGCACCACCGGAGCACCGCCGAGCAGCCGCGCCCAGCCTTCCGCGTCGGTCGTCGCCGACGCCGCGACCAGCCGCAGCTCCGGGCGCAGGGTCTCCCGTACGTCCAGCAGGAACGCGGCGGCGGTGTCGGCGTCCAGGTGCCGCTCGTGACACTCGTCCAGGACGACCACGTCCACCCCGGACAGCTCCTGGTCCCGTTGCAGGCGCTGCAGCAGGACACCGGTGGTGACCACCTCCACCACCGTGTCGGGGCCCACGGCCCGCTCCCCGCGCACGGTGTAGCCGACCGCGCCGCCCACGCTGTCCCCGCCCAGCAGCCAGGCCATCCGCCGCGCCGCGGCCCGGGCGGCGATCCGCCGGGGCTCGGCGACGATCACCCGGCGCCGCGGCCCGTCGCCGACCAGCCCGGCCAGGGCCAGCGGCACCAGCGTGGTCTTGCCGGTGCCGGGCGGGGCGCACAGCACCGCCGCACCGTGGCCGTCCAGGGCCGAGGCGAGCGCGGGCAGTGCCTCCCGTACGGGGAGGGTGTCGAGGGCGGAGGTGCGTACGGGCACGGCTCAGGCTCCGTCCGCCCGCTCGCACACGAAGATCGCGGTTCCGGGGATCAGGTTGCCGCGCAGCGGGGACCAGCCGCCCCACTCCTGGCTGTTCCAGGCGGGCCACTCCGGCTCCACCAGGTCGAGCAGGCGGAAGCCGCCCGCCACCACGTCCCGGACCCGGTCGCCGAGGGTGCGGTGGTGCTCGACGTACACGGCGTTCCCCTGCGCGTCCTGCTCCACGTACGGGGTCCGGTCGAAGTACGAGGCCGCCACGGACAGCCCCTCGGGGCCGGGCTCGTCCGGGAAGGCCCACCGGACGGGGTGGGTGACGGAGAAGACCCAGCGGCCGCCGGGGCGCAGGACGCGGTGCACCTCCCGCATGACGTTCACCGGGTCGGCGACGAAGGGCACGGCCCCGTACGCGGAGCAGGCCAGGTCGAAGGAGCCGTCGCGGAAGGGCAGCCGCCCGGCGTCCGCCTCCACCAGGGGGACCGTGCCGCCGTCGATGCGCAGGGCGTGCTGGAGCTGGCGGTGGGAGAGGTCGAGGGCCACCGGGAGGGCCCCCTGGGCGGCGAGCCAGCGGGAGCACTGGGCGGCGCCGGCGCCGATCTCCAGGACGACCTTGCCCTTGAGGGAGTCCGTGGGGCCGAGGAGGGCGGCGTCGGCCTCGTCCAGGCCCTCGGGGCCCCACACGAAGCGGTCGTCGCCGAGGAAGGCTCCGTGCTCGCGCTGGTAGTCGTCCGCGTTGCGGTCCCACCAGGAGCGGCTCGCCCGGCTGCTCTCCGCGTCGTCGGTGTCACGCCGCGTGGCGACGGCGTCGTCCCCGGTCTCGCCAGGGGCGCCGGGCACGTGTTCGGGGGCGTAGTCCTCTTGGTTCATGGGGCCCGTCGTCGTAGTCTGCGAAAGAGGTCGGGGAGGCGTTTCGCGCCTGCCCGCCCATGAATTGTGCCGGTTGTGCGGTGATCCGCCCGGGCTGTGCGCCTTCGCGCATTGACCCTGTCCGGCCGTCCCCGTATGCTACAAGTTGCGCTGCGAGCCTGTGCTCCTCAGACCTAGCAGGCTGCGCTTGCATCTGTTGATGTCCCCTCGGTTCTCGAGGCCCGTGCCGCCTTTGGCGGACTTGGGCTTCCTTGGCTGTCCGGCTTCTTCGGCAGATGCCGATAAGGGCTCCCGGCGTAGCAGTACCTACGACTTCATGTCCGTACCGGAGCCCTTTCCCACATGACGAGCAGCACCGAGACCACCGCCACCACTCCGCAGGTTGCGGTCAACGACATCGGTAACGAGGAAGCCTTCCTCGCCGCGATCGACGAGACGATCAAGTACTTCAACGACGGCGACATCGTCGACGGCGTCATCGTGAAGGTCGACCGGGACGAGGTCCTGCTCGACATCGGCTACAAGACCGAAGGCGTCATCCCGAGCCGCGAGCTCTCGATCAAGCACGACGTCGACCCGAACGAGGTCGTCAAGGTCGGCGACGAGATCGAGGCCCTGGTTCTCCAGAAGGAGGACAAGGAAGGCCGCCTGATCCTCTCGAAGAAGCGCGCCCAGTACGAGCGTGCCTGGGGCACCATCGAGAAGATCAAGGAAGAGGACGGCATCGTCACCGGTACCGTCATCGAGGTCGTCAAGGGTGGTCTCATCCTCGACATCGGCCTCCGCGGCTTCCTCCCGGCCTCCCTGGTCGAGATGCGCCGTGTCCGCGACCTCCAGCCCTACGTGGGCAAGGAGCTCGAGGCGAAGATCATCGAGCTGGACAAGAACCGCAACAACGTGGTCCTGTCCCGCCGCGCCTGGCTGGAGCAGACCCAGTCCGAGGTCCGCCAGACGTTCCTCACCACCCTGCAGAAGGGTCAGGTCCGCTCCGGCGTCGTCTCCTCGATCGTCAACTTCGGTGCCTTCGTGGACCTGGGTGGCGTCGACGGTCTGGTCCACGTCTCCGAGCTGTCCTGGAAGCACATCGACCACCCGTCCGAGGTCGTCGAGGTCGGCCAGGAGGTCACCGTCGAGGTCCTCGACGTCGACATGGACCGCGAGCGCGTCTCCCTGTCGCTGAAGGCGACCCAGGAGGACCCGTGGCAGCAGTTCGCCCGGACCCACCAGATCGGTCAGGTCGTCCCGGGTAAGGTCACCAAGCTGGTTCCGTTCGGTGCGTTCGTCCGCGTGGACGAGGGCATCGAGGGCCTGGTCCACATCTCCGAGCTGGCCGAGCGCCACGTGGAGATCCCGGAGCAGGTCGTCCAGGTCAACGACGAGATCTTCGTCAAGGTCATCGACATCGACCTGGAGCGTCGCCGGATCTCGCTGTCCCTGAAGCAGGCCAACGAGTCCTTCGGTGCCGACCCGGCGTCGGTCGAGTTCGACCCGACCCTGTACGGCATGGCCGCGTCCTACGACGACCAGGGCAACTACATCTACCCCGAGGGCTTCGACCCCGAGACCAACGACTGGCTCGAGGGCTACGAGGCGCAGCGCGAGGCCTGGGAGCGCCAGTACGCCGAGGCGCAGGCTCGCTTCGAGCAGCACCAGGCCCAGGTCATCAAGAGCCGCGAGGCCGACGAGGCCGCCGCTGCCGAGGGTGCTGCCGCCCCGGCCGCCGGCAACGCCGGTGCGGGCATCTCGGGTGGCTCCTACTCCTCGGAGTCGGACGAGACCTCGGGCGCCCTGGCCTCCGACGAGGCCCTGGCCGCGCTCCGCGAGAAGCTGGCCGGCGGCCAGAGCTGATCGCAGGATCGCAGCACACCGCGCACACCCGGAGCGATCCGGGAGTGAGCTGAGCTGAAAGCAAGGCCCGTCCCCTTCGGGGGGCGGGCCTTGCCGCTGTTCTGCCGCCGTCCCGCGGTGCGTTCCCGTGAATCGCCCCGAACGGGGAATGGTGCGGCCCCCCTTGGACGTTCAGGGCAGAGAACGCGGCGAGGAGGAGCGGTGACGGTGCTTGATCCAAAGGGTTTGTACGAGTGGGACGCGAAGGGCCTGGCGGTGGCCGACGTGGCGCTTGCCCAGGACTCGGCCGGACTGGTCATGCTCTACCACTTCGAGGGGTACATCGACGCGGGCGAGACCGGGCAGCAGATCGTCGAGCGGCTGCTCGACAGCCTGCCCCACCAGGTCGTCGCCCGGTTCGACGCCGACCGGCTGGTCGACTACCGGGCACGGCGCCCGCTGCTGACCTTCCGGCGCGACCACTGGACGGAGTTCGAGGAGCCCCGCCTGGAGGTCCGCCTCGTCCAGGACGCCACCGGCGCGCCGTTCCTGCTGCTGTCCGGCCCCGAGCCGGACGTGGAGTGGGAGCGCTTCGCCGTCGCCGTGCGGCAGATCGTCGAGCGCCTCGGTGTCCGGCTCTCGGTCAACTTCCACGGCATCCCCATGGGCGTCCCGCACACCCGGCCCGTCGGCATCACCCCGCACGGCAACCGGACCGACCTGACGCCGGGCCACCGCAGCCCCTTCGACGAGGCCCAGGTGCCCGGGAGCGCCGAATCGCTCCTCGAGTTCCGCCTCGGCCAGGCCGGGCACGACGTGCTGGGCGTCGCGGCGCACGTACCGCACTACATCGCCCGGTCCCCGTACCCGGACGCCGCGCTGACCGTGCTGGAGACGATCACCGCCGCCACCGGGCTGGTCCTGCCGGCCGTGGCCCACGCGCTGCGCACCGAGGCCCACCGCACCCAGACCGAGATCGACCGGCAGATCCGGGAGGGAGACGAGGAACTCGTCTCCCTGGTCCAGGGCCTGGAGCACCAGTACGACGCGGCGGCCGGCGCCGAGACCCGCGGCAACATGATCGCCGAGCCGGTGGAGATCCCGTCCGCCGACGAGATCGGCCGTGAGTTCGAGCGGTTCCTCGCGGAACGCGAGGGCGAGGGCTGACCGCTCCCGCCCGTCGACGATCCGCTAGCCTGGGCGCTCGCGGGCGCCGGTGGCGGCTTTCCCGCACGGGCGGGGAGCAGACGGGGACGAGGGGTGGAGGCACAGGCGTGCTCAGGGTAGGACTCACCGGCGGCATCGGTGCCGGCAAGAGCGAGGTCTCGCGGCTGCTCGCGGGGTACGGGGCGGTCCTCGTCGACTCCGACCGCATCGCGCGGGAGGTCGTCGAACCCGGCACGCCCGGCCTGGCGGCGGTCGTCGCGGCCTTCGGGGAGTCCGTACTGACCCCCGAGGGGACGCTCGACCGCCCCGGTCTGGGGTCCATCGTCTTCGCCGACCAGGAGAAGCTCCGGACCCTCAACGGCATCGTCCACCCGCTGGTCCGGGCCAGGTCGGCCGAGCTGGAGGCCGCCGCGGGCCCCGACGCGATCGTGGTGCACGACGTACCACTGCTCACGGAGAACGGCCTCGCCCCGCTGTACGACCTCGTGGTGGTCGTCGACGCGGCCCCGCAGACGCAGCTCGCCCGGCTGACCGCCCTGCGCGGGATGGCCGAGGACGAGGCCCGGGCCCGGATGGCCGCACAGGCCACCCGGGAACAGCGGCTCGCCGTGGCGACCCTCGTGATCGACAACGACGGGCCGCTGGAAGCGCTGGAACCGCAGGTGCGCGCCGTGTGGGACGAGCTGACCACCCGGGCGAAGGCAGCGGCCGCCGAAGGCTGACCGGCGCCCGATCGCGTGGAACGCGCGAGGAAGGGGAAGGAGCAGACCGTGACCGACAGCGTGCCGCAGGTTCCCCCGCCCGGCTCACCGCCCTCGTCCCCGGAGACGCACGTCATCGACTTCCGGGCCGCCGAGCGGCTGCTCGCCGCCCGCGACCCGCACGGCGCGGTGAAGCTGCTCGACTCGGTCATCGCCGCGCACCCGGAGAGCGGCGCGGCCCGGCTGCTGCGTGCCCGGGCGTACTTCGCGTCCGCCCAACTACGGCGCGCGACCCGGGAGTTCGAGCTGATCGTGGAGCGGGAACCGGACAACGCGTTCGCGCACTTCGCGCTGGCCCGCACCCATGAACGCGCGGGCCGGCCCGATCAGGCCCGCAGGCACTTCCGGCTCGCCGCCGCCCTCGACCCCCAGCCGGACTACCTGGCGGCCGCCGGCTTCGACGGCCCGAGCCCCTCCTGACCGGGTCCTGCGCGACGCCCGCGCCACCTTGCGCGCGGGCCGGTCAGGCCCTGTGCACGGGACGGTCGGCCACCGGCTACCGGCGCGGGGGCTCGTACGGGGGGATGTTCCGGCCGGGCTGGTAGTGCGGACCCTGGTGGATGTGGTGGACCACCACGGCCATGTCCACCGTCGCCAGCACCGCGACCGCTCCGCACGCCGCCGCCCACCCGGGGCGGCCGGCCAGGGAGAACAGAACCGTTCCCGCGGTGGCCCAGACCAGCCCCCACACGCTCAGCCAGAACCGCAGCCGCAGCGGACTGCGGGCGGTCACCGGCTCGTTTCCGGTACGCATGGGCACATCGCCTCGTCGCGTTGCAACGGTCGTACAGGGCCTACGTCCCATGGTGCCACCGGCCTTCCGCGCCCCGGGGAACGCGCAGGTCAGCGGGGATTGTCAGCGTGCGCGCCTAAACTCGGCGGAAGACGTGGTCCGACCGACGCAACGGCAGGAAAGGGGGCATGGTGACACCGCAACCGCCGCAGCAGGCACTGCTGCGCCACGCCGCCGTCTTCCTGCCCGCCCCCGTCCCGCGCCAGGGCCGCATCGCGTTCTGGGCGCCGGACGGCGACCCCCTGCCCGACATTCCGGAGGGGGCGCAGACCCGGATCGAGGTGGTGCGCCCGCACGGCACCGGGGCGCGCACGCGGACCGTGCCCGCCGTGATCCTGGCCGTCGCCGAGGCACTGCCCCTGCTGGTCCACGCCCCGCGCGCCGCCGTCACCCATCCGGCCACCCGGGCCTGGGGCACCGCCGCCACCCATGCGCTCACGCTCGCCGCCCGCGGCCGGCTGCTGCCGGGGCTCACCCCCGACGACGTCGACGCCTGGCGGGCCGGTCCGCTCGACGCCGAGGACATCGGCCACCTCCGCGCGGTCGCCGCCGCGCTCCCGTACGAGGGGTACGCCACCCCCCTGCCCGGCCGCCGGCCGCTCCAGCTGCCCGAGCCGGAGGCCCTGGTCCGGGCGTTCCTCGACGCCGTCACCGACTGCCTGCCCCGCACCCCCGCCGCGGCCGTGGCCGCCGGGCTGCCGTTCGCCGCCCAGGAGCCGCAGCGGGTGCCCGGGATACGGGACTGGGCGGCGCAGGTCGCGGCCGGCGCCGACGCCGGCGTGGGGATCTCGCTGCTGCTGGACCTGTCCTCCTTCAGCCTCTTCGACCAGGGCACCGGGGCCGACGCACACACCGCAGGGGACGGCGGTGTCGGCGAGGGCGCCGGCGCGGACGAGGGCGCCGGCGCGGACGAGGGCGCCGGCGCGGACCAGGGCGCCGGGGCGGAGGCGGGGCCCGGCGCGGACGGTGCCGGGCGGGTGGAGCTGCGCCGGGCGGGCGCCGCCGTCGTCCAGGTGCACAGCCTGGCCGACCCCACGCTCGTCACCGACGCCGCCCAGCTGTGGGCCGGCGCCGCCCCCGCCGGCTTCGGGCCGCGCGCCCGCATCGACGCCGTCCTCGCACTGCGCCGGGCCGCCCGCGTCTGGCCGCCGCTGCTGCGCCTGCTGGACCGGCCCGTCCCCGACCTGCTGCCGCTGTCCGACCCGGAGCTCGAAGACCTCCTCGGCACCGCCGCGACCCGGCTGGCGGCCGCCGGGGTCCCCGTCCACTGGCCGCGCGAGCTGGCCCGTACGCTCTCCGCGACCGCCGTCGTCCGTTCCACCGCGCCCGGCTCCGCCATCGACGGCACCCCGTTCTTCGACGCCGAGCACCTCTTCGCGTTCTCCTGGGAACTCGCCCTGGGCGGCGACCGGCTCACCCCGTCCGAGATGGAGGCCCTCGCCGACGCGCACCGGCCGGTGGTGCGGCTGCGTGACCAGTGGGTGCGCGTCGACCCCGAGCTGGTCCGCAAGGCCCGCAAGCGGGACCTGGGCCTGCTGGACCCGGTGGACGCGCTGGCGACCGTACTGACGGGCACGGCCGAGGTCGACGGGCAGCAGGTGGCGGCGGTGCCGGTCGGGGCCCTGGCCGCCCTGCGCGAGCGGCTGACCGGCGACCTCGCCCCGCTGCCGCAGCCCGCCGGGCTGAAGGCCACCCTGCGCGACTACCAGGCGCGCGGCCTGGCCTGGCTGGACCTGATGACCTCGCTCGGCCTCGGCGGGTGCCTCGCCGACGACATGGGCCTGGGCAAGACCGTCACGCTGATCGCGCTCCACCTGCACCGGGACCGCCCCGAGCCCACCCTCGTCGTGTGCCCGGCCTCGCTGCTGGGCAACTGGCAGCGGGAGATCGAGAAGTTCGCGCCCGGGGTCCCGGTGCGCCGCTTCCACGGCGGCGGCCGCAGCCTCGACGGGCTGGCCGGGGGATTCGTCCTCACCACGTACGGGACGATGCGCGCCAGCGCGGCCCGGCTCGCCGGACAGGCCTGGGGCATGGTCGTCGCCGACGAGGCGCAGCACGTGAAGAACCCGCTCTCGGCGACCGCGAAGGCGCTGCGCACGATCCCCGCCCCGGCCCGGGTGGCGCTCACCGGCACCCCGGTGGAGAACAACCTCTCCGAGCTGTGGGCGCTGCTCGACTGGACCACCCCCGGCCTGCTGGGACCGCTGACGACCTTCCGGGCGCGCCACGCCCGGCCGGTGGAGCACCAGCAGGAGGAGGACGGGGGCAACGAGGCGGCGGTGGCCCGGCTGGCGGCGCTCGTCCGGCCGTTCCTGCTGCGGCGCCGGAAGTGCGATCCGGGCATCGCCCCCGAGCTGCCCCCGAAGACGGAGACCGACCATCCGGTCTCCCTCACCCGCGAGCAGGTCTCGCTGTACCAGGCCGCGGTGGACGAGGCGATGGCCGTGATCGGGGCCAGCGAGGGGATCGAGCGGCGCGGCATGATCATGAAGCTGCTGGCTTCCCTGAAGCAGATATGCAACCACCCCGCGCAGTACCTGAAGGAGGAGCGGCCCCGGATCCCGCACCGCTCCGGCAAGTTGGCCCTCCTGGACGAGCTGCTGGACACGATCCTCGCGGAGAACGGCTCGGTGCTGGTCTTCACCCAGTACGTGACGATGGGCCGGATCATCGAGCGGCACCTGTCGGCGCGCGGGATCTCCCACCAGTTCCTGCACGGCGGGATCCCGGTCGCGCAGCGCGAGGAGCTCGTCGACCGCTTCCAGTCCGGGGAGGTCCCGGTCTTCGTGCTGTCGCTGAAGGCGGCCGGCACCGGGCTCAACCTCACCCGCGCCGGACACGTCGTCCACTTCGACCGCTGGTGGAACCCGGCCGTCGAGGAGCAGGCCACCGACCGGGCCTACCGCATCGGCCAGGTGCAGCCCGTCCAGGTCCACCGGATCATCGCCGAGGGCACCGTGGAGGACCGGATCGCCGAACTGCTGGAGTCGAAGCGGGCACTGGCCGACGCCGTCCTCGGTTCGGGGGAGGCGGCCCTGACCGAGCTGACCGACCGTGAGCTCGCCGACCTCGTCTCCCTGAGGAGGCCTGCATGATCACCACGCGGGAGGACCGCCGCCGCACCTTCGAGACCGTGCCCGCCGGCGGGGACGCCGCCAGCTGGTGGGGCCGGGCGTGGGTGTCGGCCCTGGAGCTCGCGGCCCGGGACCCGGCCCGCCTGGCCCGGGGCCGTGCGTACGCGGCGGAGGGGCACGTCGAGGCGGTCACGGTCACGCCCGGCCGGATCGTCGCCTACGTACGGGGCACCCGGGCCCGCCCGTACCGCACGGAGCTGGCGTTGACCCCGTTCGACGCCGCCGGGTGGGACGAGCTGCTGGAGGCGGCCGCCGCGGACCCGGTGGCCCTGGCCGACCTGCTGGAGCGGGAGGTTCCGCAGTCCCTGGCCGAGCGGATCCTGCCCGGGGCGGGCGAGCTCCTGCCGCGCTGCTCCTGCCCGGACCCGGCCCGTCCGCCCTGCAAGCACGCCGCGGCCCTGTGCTACCGCGCCGCCCGCCTCCTCGACGCGGACCCGTTCCTGCTGCTGCTCCTGCGCGGCCGGGGCGAGCGGGAGCTCCTCGACGAGCTAGGCCGCCGCAACGCCGCCCACGCCGCGCGTGAACAGCCCGCCGCGGCACCGGACTTCCCCGGCGTCCCGGCGCGCGCCGCGCTGGCCCGCACCACCCTGCCCCCGCTGCCGGCCCCGCCGGCCCCGCCCGCCGTGCCGGGGCTGCCGCCCGCCTGCCCGGACGAGTCGGGTGTGCCGGGCGCGCCGGACCCGTTGGCGCTGGACCAGCTCGCCACGGATGCGGCCGCCCGCGCGCTCGCGCTCCTGCGCACCGGCGAGGACCCGATCGGCGGGCTCACCCTGTGGCAGGACGCCGTCCGCCTGGCGTCGGCGCACCACACCGCGGGCCTGACCGGCGCCGCCCGGACCCTCTACCGGGACCTGGCCCGGGCCACCGGCCGCACCACGACCGACCTCGCCCGGGCCGCGGCGGCCTGGCGCCAGGGCGGCCTCCCCGCGCTCGTCGCCCTGGAAGAGCCCTGGGATCCGCCGGCCGGCCCGTTCGACCGGGCCCGCCCGGCGCTCCTGGCGGCCTCCCGCGGATCGTTCCGGCCCGAGCGGAACCGGTTGACCGAGGGCACCCGGCAGCTGCGGCTCGGCCGCGACGGCCTCTGGTACGCGTACGAGACCCGGCCGGGCGGAGAGGACTGGTGGCCCACGGGCCGCCCGTCCGCGGACCCGGTCAGCGCGCTCCCGTACTGATCCCGGCGGCCCAGCGGCCGAGGGCGGTGAAGTCCCGGTCGCGCAGGCCGTGGCGGGGGCGGATGCGCAGCAGCAGGGCGGGCGCCGGGTGGTGGGCGGCGACCCAGGCCCGGTCCCGCGCGTTGATCATGTCGTCGACCCAGGCGAAGGGGCGGCCGGCCGCCCACGCGACCAGCGACCGGGTCTTCCACGAGAGCCCGTCGGGGTCGCGGGCGAACAGCTCGGGCCACTCGATGAACGGCAGGTCTCCGGGGAGCCCGATGTGCGGGGCGACCATGGTGTTGGCCTCGTCCATCCAGGTCGTGGCCCAGGCCAGGTCGAACGGCAGGGCGAGCAGTCGGGCGCCGTGCGACGGGTGCAGGCGGACCTTCAGGCCCCGCCGCGCCCGGCGCGAGTCCGGGCTCCGGTACGACATCCAGACCGTGGGCCGCATCCGGTGGCTGGTGTAGCCGCGCAGGCCCGCCAGACGGGACCGGAAGGGGTTGAGGGGGCCGTCCACGTCGAGCAGGAGCAGCGGGCGATCGGTGGTCATGAACCAGCCACTACCCGCTACACGATGGAGTGAAATGCCTATCGGCTCTATAACCCGAACGGGTTTTGACGCGTTGTCTCCCTATGCGGGTGCAGTGCAGCACCCGTGAACTTTTCCGGAAGGCAGGAAAACTGATGCGTCACAGTCGCCGGAACGGCCTGATCGCGACGGTCGTCGCGGGAGGCGGACTCGCGGTCGCGGGTGTGGGCGGCTTCGCCTACGCCGACGCGGACGCGAGCGGGAAGACCGAGCGCTCGCCGGGGCTGCTGGCCGGAAACCTGGTACAGCTGCCCATTCACTCGCCCGTCAACGTGTGCGGGAACACGGTCAGCATCGTCGGCCTGCTCAACCCGGCCGCGGGCAACCGCTGTACGAACGCCGACCCCGCCCCGTCGGCGGGATCCGGGTCCGCCACCAGCGGCGGTGCCCACGCCGACGGAACCGCGAAGGACTCCCCCGGGGTGGTGACCGGAAACGCGATCCAGTTGCCCGTCAAGCTCCCCGTCAACATCAGCGGCAACTCGGTGAACCTCGTCGGCGTCGGCAACCCCTCCACGGGCAACAGCTCCGTCAACGCGGAGGTGCCCAGCGGGGCCAAGCCGCCGCAGCCCACCGAGCCCACCAAGCCCGTCGAGCCCGCGCAGCCGACCAAGCCCGTGGAGAAGCCGACGCCGCCGCGCCCGACCCCGCCCGCGCCGGAACAGGAGGTGGAGCGGACGCCGGGGGCGCTCGCCCACACCGGGTCCGACGGCCTCGGCTACCTGCTGCCCGGCACCGGCGCCCTGCTCCTCGGCGGGATGCTGCTGTACCGGCGCTACCGCCACCAGTAGGGCCGCGGCGTCACTGCCCCTCGGGACCCGCCACGGCGGCGGCCCGGGGGGCCTCCTCGTACCCGGCGCCCCCTCCCGCGCGGTCCCGGCCGTGCTCCTCGTCCCGATCCACGTCCCGATCCACGTCCCGGCCCTCGGGGCCGGGCCCGGTGTCCGCAGCGGCCGGCGGGATCCGCCAGGCGTCCAGGACCGCGTCGATCTGCGGCGCCAGCCGGGCCCGGGCCGCGAACCGCGGCACGCCCGCCACCAGCAGCGCGTCGTACTCGGTGTCGACGTGCCGCACCGCCGCCCGCACCGCTACCGTGACGGCGAGCTCGTCCAGCGCCCGGCCGGCCGAGGTGCGCCCGACCCGGCCGCTGCCGCGCACCGAGGCGTGGGCGGCGATCTCCGCCGCCCGGTCCGACGGGCAGCCCGGGAACAGCCGCCGTATCTCCGCCGCGAACGCCGCCGTGAACCGGGTGTCCTCGGCCGCACGGCGCAGCCGAGCGCGCTCCCGGCGGCGGGCCCGTGCCTCCGCGTCCGCGAGACACGCCCGCTCGGCCCGCGCGAGGGCGGGATCCTCGACGAGGATGCCCTGGCGTTCGTAGCGGCGACGGCGCTTGTTGAAGCGGACGACGACGGCGGACAGTGAACTGGCCTCGCGCGCCCGGCGGGTGAGCGCGGCATCGCCGCGCGGCAGGTAGACCAGGTGCCCGAGGTCCACGCAGTCCAGGCAGCGCGGCACGCCCGCCTCGCGCACCAGATGCCGCAGCGGTCCCCGACGGCACCGCGCGCAGTGGATCGGCTTCGCCGACTCGAACACGACCAAGCTCATGACCGTGTGATACCGCCGTTCGGCCCCTTTATCACCTCGCGTGGGACGACGGTCCGGGAATCGCCAACTCTCCCTCGATTTCGGGAAGTCGCCTACCGTTGGGCGCCGGTGACCTGCGGTGCGGCTGTGACGCCCGGGGCGCCGCCCAAGACCGAGGGGGAAGGCATGAGCGGACGTCAGGTGACCACGGAGCGCCCTGCGATACCGGGCCCGGGCATACCGGTCCCCGGCATACCGGTCCCCGGCATACCGGTCCCGGCGATACGGGGCACCGGCAGACCGGCAGGTGTGGGCAGGGCCGCGACAGCGGCGGATGCCGGGACCGGCGCACCGGACCTCGCCGGGCGGGAAGTGGTCATCGCGCCCGGCGCCTGCACCGGCTGGCACTACCACCGGGTCCCGCTGATCGTCCTCGTCAAGTCCGGGACGCTCACCCGGATCCTGCACGACGACACCACCGTGGTGCACCGGGCCGGGACCAGCTTCATCGAACCCGCCGGCCCCGAGCACCTCCACCTCGGCCGCAACCTCGGCACCACGCCCGTCGTGCTGTACGTGACCAGCGCCCTCGCCGAGGGCGAGCCGTTGTCGATCCCCGCCGACGCGCCCGCTCCCGGCCACCCCGTGCGCCTGCCAGCGCCACGCCTGGTGACCGGACCCGCGGGGGCGACTCCCGCTCACACCAGGCGGCGTATCTCCCCGCGCACCCGGTAGAAGCCGCCCGAGGCCGCATGCAGCCCGTCCACCACGTAGCGGGCTCCCGGCTCCCGGATCCCGCGCGGGAACTGCACGTTCCACGAGCGCTCGAACCCGCTCGACACCACCTGCACCCGCACCCGGTTGCCCTGCTGCACGCACTCCACCACCACGCCGTCGGCCGGGGCCGCGGCCACCGACACGCTCGCCACGGCGGCGGCCGAAGCCGCCGGGGTGAACACCGGCAGGGCGGCGGCGGACTTCACGTCCCGGGCCGTCGGCACCGTGCCCTGCTGGGCCGCGCTGATCGCCGCCTCGCTCGCGTCCACGCAGACCAGCGAGCCGTCCGTGGTGACCAGGTACAGCCGTTCGTCCAGGTACTGCATGGACAGGGCCGAGCCACTGCCCGTGCCGAGCTTCCACAGCCTGTTCCCGGCCGCGTCGAAGCAGTAGACGGACGAGGCGGAGTCGCCGGCGAACACGTGGCGGCCGTCGGGAGAGGTCGCGCAGGAGTACACCGCCGCATCACAGCGGTACGAGGCCTCGATCGCGCCCGTGTCCTTCGCCAGCCGCTGCACGGTGTGGCGGCCCGTGCCGGCGAAGACCGCGTGCTCCTCCTGCCAGCCGAAGAGCACCCCGCCCGCGGTCCGGGTGTGCCACAACTCGCCGCTGCCGTCCGGGGCGTACGCCGTCACGCCGTTCGTGTGGCCGTGGTAGACGGCGTGCTCGTCCGCCCGCACCATCCAGGCGTGGGCGCCGGCGGACCGGCGCGACCACTGGAACTCGTCCTCGTGGTCGATGACCGTCAGGCCGCCGTTCGCGTCGGAGACGTTGAGCACGCCCTCGCGGATGTCCAGCCAGAAGATGTCCACGTCCTCGGCGATGGCGTACGCCTTGAACGGAACCTTCGACGACAGGTCGTACACGCCGCCGTCGTCGCAGCCCGCGTAGATCCAGAAATCGTCCGCCACCAGGCACTTCACCCCGTCCGGCAGCGAGTACCGGGCCAGTACCTCCCCGCCGTGGCTGAGCGTGTACACGTCGCCGGCCTGGTTGCCGACCCAGCAGCGGTCCTCGTCCACGTGGATCCCGAACGCCGAGGCGCCCGTGCGGAACCGCCACAGCACCGGGGCGACCGCGCGCGCCGTCGACGGCGCGGACACCACCTGCCGGCGCGTCACCGGCCGGGCCGCCCGCTGTCCCTGAACCGCCGGCGCGTAGCCCTTGCGGACCTTCTCCCCGACCTTCTTGGCGGCCGCCGCCCGGGCCTTCTCGGCGGTGGGGAAGGTCGAGTTCTGCACCTGGCCGCTCGCACCGATGCGCCCGTACCGCACGGTGACCGCGGTGCCGTCCACCGTCACCTCGTAGAACTTGTGCGCGCCGCCACCGTCCTGAGACAGCTCCAGGTACGTCGTCTCGCGAGCCATGACAGACCCCTCCCCAAGGCCGGGCCCGACGGCTCTTCCCCGCCGGTGTTCCCTCGTGGCAAAAAGCTAGGGGCCGGCACTGACAATGGGCCCGTGCACCTGGAAGCGATCACCTGGCAGCGGATGGCCGAGCAGCTCGCCGCCCATCTGGACGACCACGAACCGGAGGCGGGGGAGGTGAGTTGGCAGCGCGCCGGTATCGACGGCGCGCCCGCCGCCGACACCGGTGGGCTCGCCGAACTGCTCGCCGAGGCGCTGCGCGGGCGCGGCCGCACGGCCCTCGTCGTTCCGGCCGCGGGTTTCCTGCGGCCGGCCTCGCTGCGGTTCGAGTACGGCCGCGAGGACGTCGAGTCCTACCTCGGCGGCTGGTACGACACGGCCGCCCTGTGGCGGGAGGTGTTCGGCCCGACCGACCCGGGCGGCACCGGGCGGGTGCTGCCCGACCTGTGGGACCCGGCCACCGACCGGGCCACCCGCAGCCCGTACACCGAGCTGCCGCCGGGCGCCGTCGTGATCGTGCACGGCCCGCTGCTGCTGGGCCGCTGGTTCCCCTTCGACCTCAGCGTGCACATCCGGCTCTCCCCGGGCGCGCTGGCCCGCCGTACCGAGGAGGCCGCCCGCTGGACCTTGCCCGCCTTCGCCCGCTACGAGGCCGAGACCGACCCCGCCTCGCTGGCCGACGCGGTGGTCCGGGCGGACGACCCGCGCCACCCCGCCTGGACGGGCCTCAGCCGCTGAGCCGGCCCCCCGCCCGGCAGCCGTCAAGGTCGCCCGCCCAGCCGGGTGACCGCGCGGGCCGCCGACCGGCAGCCGGCCCGGGCCGCCCCCACCGGGTCGGCACCGGCGAGCCGGGCCGCCAGGAACCCGCCGGTGAACGCGTCCCCCGCACCCGTCGAGTCCACCGCCCGCACCGGCTCCGCGGCCACCTCCGCCGTGACCCGGCCCCCCTGGGCGACCAGCGCCCCCGCCGCGCCCCGGGTGACCACCACCAGCGGCACCAGCCGGCTCAGCTCCGCCGCCGCCCGGGCCGCCCCGGCGGTCCGCGGCAGCCCGGCCAGCAGCAGGGCCTCGTCCTCGTTGGGCAGCAGTACGCCCGCCCCCGCCACGGCATCGAGGAAGGGCTGCGGCCCCAGCGTGAGCAGGAACCCTGCCGAGGCCGGGTCCACGCTCACCGGCACCCCGCGGGCGCGGGCGTCCCGCAGCGCGACCAGGGCCAGTTCGCGGCTGCTGTCGGCGAAGTACAGGTAGCCGGAGAGGTGCAGGTGGGCGACCCCGTCCAGCAGCCCGGCCGACCAGTCGGCGGGGGAGAGCCGCAGCGCGGCCCCGCTGTCGGTCAGGAAGGTCCGCTCCGTGTCCTTGCCGACCAGGGCCACCACGGTCCCCGTCGGCGCGTCCGGGTCGACCACCAGGCGCGGCCGCACCCCGCAGGCCAGCAGGGCCCGCTCGTGCCACTGGGCCGACTCCGCGCCCACCCGCGCGAGGAGGCGTACGTCGGCGAGCCCGGCACAGGCCGCCCAGCAGGCCGCGTTGGCCCCGGCGCCACCGGGGAGGGTCCGGATCCGGGCCGCCGTGTCGGTGGCCGGAACCAGCGGCTCCGGGTGCACCGCCACCACGTCCGTGACCACGTCCCCGACGACCAGCAGCGCCCCCGGACCGGTCCCCGAACCGGTCCGGGGACCGGAGCCGGAACCGGAACCGGTCTCCGGCCCCGGATCCGGAGCCGGCCCCGCACCCGGCCCCCCGTCCGGTTCCGGCTCCGGGCCGGCCGCCGTCACTGCCGTGCCGCCCAGGCCCCGGCGATCCTGGCCCCGAGGGCCACGTTGCCCCGCACCGCCGCCAGATTGGCCTCCAACGAGGCCCCGCCCGTGGCCCGCACCAGGAAGTCCAGCAGGAAGGGGGACACCTCCTGCCTCGTGATCCCCCGCCCGCGGCATTCGTCGAGGGCCTCCGCGAGCACCCGGTCGTGCAGTCCCGGATCCAGCTGTTCCGCCTTGTCCACCGGGTTGGCCACCAGGAGCGCGGACTCCGGGCCGCCCAGCAGGTCCTGAGCGGCCATCACCTCCGCGACCTCCTCCGGCCGGTGCACGGTCCAGTCCACCGGCTCTCCGGAACTGGCCAGGTAGAAGCCGGGGAAACGTTCCGTCCCGTACCCCAGTACGGTCACCCCCAGCGTCTCCAGCCGCTGCAGCGTGGCCGGCACGTCCAGGATCGACTTCACCCCGGCGCACACCACCGTGATCCGTGTCCGCGCCAGAAGCTGCAGGTCCGCCGACTCGTCCTGGGTCTGCACCCACTCCCGGTGCACGCCGCCCAGCCCGCCCGTGGCGAAGACCCGCAGCCCGGCCCGCGCGGCCAGGAACGCTGTCGCCGACACCGTCGTCGCACCCGTCGCCCCCGCCGCGACGGCGGGGGCCAGGTCCCGGTGGCCGAGCTTGCGCACCCCCTCGCCGCCCGCGATCCGCTCCAGCTGCTCCTTGTCCAGGCCCACGTGGGGAACCCCGTCCACGACGGCGACGGTGGCCGGAACGGCCCCCTCGGCGCGGACGATCGCCTCCAGCTCGGCGGCCACCGCCAGATTGCGCGGGCGCGGCATGCCGTGCGTGATGATCGTGGACTCCAGGGCCACGACCGGCTGCCCCTGCTCCAGTGCCTCGCGGACTTCCTCGGACAGGACGGGCGTGCCGGGCGGGGGCAGCGATGCGGATGCTGTGTGCTGTGACATGCCCCCATCCCTGGCACGCGATCAGCACCGCCAAACGCGGGGCCCGCGCAGTGGCCGGTTGTCGCCGTCCTGTCGCCGTCCTGTCGCCGTCCCCGACAGGGTGCCTCGCCCGGCCGGGCCGCGCTGGACACAGTGGCCGCTCCGTGGCCGGGCCCGGCCGCACTACGCTGGCGCGCCATGAGCACCAACGACCACGGCACCGCGGCCGCCGCCGCGGCGGCCCCCGCCTCCTTCGCCGTCTCCGTCCAGGCCGTTCCGGACGCCGAACTGGAGGCCGAGGAGCTGGACCCCGGCCAGATCGTCTCCGGCAGCCCCGTCGTGACGGGCAAGGTGCTGTGGGAGTCCCCGGACGGCGCACAGGTGCGCGGCATCTGGCAGATCACCCCGGGGGTGGTCACGGACGTCGAGGCCAACGAGCTGTTCGTCGTCGTCAGCGGCCGCGCCACCATCGAGGTCGAGGGCGGCGCGACCCTGGAGGTGGGACCCGGCTCCGCCGGTCTGCTCCGCGCGGGCGACCGGACCACCTGGACCGTGCACGAGACGCTGCGCAAGGCCTACCACATCAGCTTTTGACCGCCGGATGGCGGCGTGCGGTGAACAGGGCGAGCACGGCCATCGGCAGCAGCAGCGAGGCCCCGATCGCGTTCAGCCAGCCGTAGCCCGCCTCCGCCATGACCAGGCCGGCGAGGGCGCCGCCGACGCCCGCGCAGGTGTTCATCGTCAGGTCGCTCAGGCCCTGGACGGCGGCCCGGGCGCGGGCGGGCACCGAGTCGGTCAGCAGCGCCGAGCCGGACACCATGCCGGCGGACCAGCCGAGGCCCAGCAGGAACAGGCCGAGCGCGGTCTGCCCGTGGCGCGGGCCCGCGGTGCCGGCGAGCAGGGCGGCCAGCGACAGCAGGCCGGCCGCCAGGCCGATCACGGACAGCCGGCCGAGCCGGTCCGACAGCCAGCCCATGACCGGCGAGAAGGCGAACATGCCGGCGATGTGCCCGCTGATCACCAGGCCGATGAGCTGGATCCCGGCGCCGTGGTGGCCCAGGTCGACCGGGGTCATCACCATGATCGAGACCATGGTGGTGTGCGAGGCCGCGACGGTGATCAGCGCGAGCCGCGCCCGCGGGGAGGCCTTGACGGCCGCGAACCCGGCGCGCACCGAGTGGCCGCCGTGCACGTGCTCCTCGGGCCCGGCCAGCGCCCGGGCCGTCAGCAGCGGGTCGGGACGCAGGAGCACGGCGATCAGGATGCCGGTGAGGACGAAGACGGCGCCGGCCCACAGGAAGGGGCCCGCCGTCTCGGGTATCGAGGTCCCGGCGAAGGTGCGGCTGGCGGGGGCGGACAGGTTGGGGCCGAGCACCGCGCCGATGGTGGACGCCCAGACCACGACGGAGATGGCCCGGGCCCGGTGGTCCGGGACGGCCAGGTCGGCGGCGGCGAACCGGGCCTGGAGGTTGGCGGAAGAGGCGGCTCCGAACGCGGCCATGCCGAGCATCAGGAGCGGGAAGCTCCGGATGACGGCGGCCAGCACCACGAGGGCCGCGCCCGCGGCTCCGATCGCGTACCCGAGGACCAGCCCCGGCCTGCGGCCCCGCGCGGTCATCAGGGCGGCGAGGGGCAGCGAGACGAGCGCCGCGCCGACCACGGCGGCGGTGGAGGCGAGCCCGGACAGCGCCTCGGTGCCGCTGACCTCGGTGGCCAGGGCCGGGGTCAGGGCGATGCTGACGGGTACGCCGAGGCCGCCCAGGATCTGGGAGGCGATCAGCACGAAGGAGGTGCGGCGGCGCAGCCGGGGCAGCTCGGCCGGGTCCACGGTCACGACGGGCCGGCCGGTGCCGGTCCCCGTTCCCGTGCCGGGTGCGGCGCTCACTGCGGACGTCCCGGACAGCGCGTCGGGAGGGCGACGGGAGCGGCGGAACCTGGTGCGGCAGGAGTAGTCACCGCAGCAGTTTCCCACCCCTTACCGCCCGGCGGAACAGGAAGAACACCCGCTCGGCGCCCCGTCCGGACCCCGGCCTGACGGCCGGCGCCAGGCCGTCAGAACAGCGGCTGCGGGAGCACGCCCTCCAGGGCGAGCAGGGCCCGCTTGGTCTCCACCCCGCCGCCGAAGCCGCCGATCCCCCCGTCGTTCTCCACGACCCGGTGGCAGGCCACCACCAGCGGCAGCGGATTGGACCCCATGGCATGGCCCACGGCCTGGGCCGCGCCCGGCTGCCCGACGCGGGCGGCCAGCTCCCCGTACCCGACGACCGACCCGTACGGCACCGAGCGGTCCAGCTCCTGGAGCACCGTCCGGTTGAAGCCGGAGCTCAGCCGCCAGTCCAGTGGCAGCTCGAAGCGGCGCAGCGCCCCCGCGAAGTACGCGGAGAGCTGGCGCACCGGCTCGGCGAGCAGGACCTCCGCGCCCGGTTCCGGCCGCCGCGCGTCGGCGCCGAGCCGGGATATGAGCGCGCCGATCATCCGTTCGACCCGGTCCGGCCCGGCATGGAACTCGACCCGGACCAGGCCCTCCGGGGTCGCGGCCAGCAGCAGCGGACCGATGTCGCTCGCGACGACGGTCCATTCCAGGTGCGGCCCGCGCGGCCGCTCGGTGGTGTCCACCCCTCCACCGTACGGGCGGCCGCCGACAGCCCCCGCCCCGACGGCCCCCGCTCCGCCGGGCCCCGCGCCGACAGCCCCCGCCCCCGGTGGGCGCGGGCCGTCCGCAGCGGCTCAGCCGGCGAATCCCCCGATCACCGCCTGCCGCACCACGTCCGGGGCGTTCGTGATGATCCCGTCGACCCCCATCCCCCGGACCTTCCGGGCGGTCACCGCGTCGTCCACGATCCAGGTGTCCACCTCCATCGTCTTGCCGTGGGCCCCCGCCAGGCCGTGCACCGCCGCCACCCACTCCGCCGTGATGGTGGTGTGCCAGGGGTTGATGCGGTCGGTGAACTCGGCGTACTTCGGCAGGTCGGCGACCTTCGGCGTGCCCAGGAACGCCGTGACGAGGTCCGGCCGCAGGTCGTGCACGATGCGCACGGTCTCGGCGCTGAAGCTCTGCACGACCAGGCGGCGCTGCACGTGCCCCCGGTCCAGCCACCCGGCCTCCTCCAGCACCTTCAGGGTCTGCGCCTCGACCCCGGGGTAGAGCTCCGGCTTCTTGATCTCCAGCAGCAGCCGCTGCCGGTTGCGCTCGACCCGGTCCAGGTACTCCCGCAGGGTCGGCACCCGGGCGCCCGCGTACGCCGGGTCGAACCAGCTGCCCGCGTCGAGCCGCGCGATCTCCGCCGCCGTGAAGTCCCGCACGCGCCAGGGCGCGCGGTCCGGGAACACCTCCTCCGCGTTCGTGGTGCGGGCCAGGGTGTCGTCGTGGATCACGACCAGCTCTCCGTCCCGGGTGCGCTGGACGTCGTTCTCGACCCAGTCGAAGCCCAGCCGCAGCGCCGCGTCGACCGCGGCCAGCGTGTTCTCCGGGGCGTACGCCGAAGCCCCCCGGTGGGCGTACACGACGGGGCCCAGCACCCCCGGCCGGCCGGCGGGGGACCCGGGGTCGGTGGCGGTGGCCGTGGCCGACCCGCCCAGCGCGGTGAGGGTGAAGCCCAGGAATGCGGCGGCGGCCGCTGCGGAGGGTCGGACGTACATGTGCGTTCTCCTCGGGTCGTGAACCCTGCTCCGGCGTCAAACGGGCGCAGAACGGCAGCCGTTGCGCGGGGCGGCGACTGCGGTGTCCGTTGAAGCGATCATGGGCTTGAAGATCACCGGGCCGCCACCGAACTACGACAAACGGACCAGAAAGGGGGAAGCGCGCCGGGGTGTGCGGGGCCCGGCCGGGTCGTCCGTCCGTCCGCCCGCGGGCCGTGCGGGTGCGTGAGTGTCGGTGGCGGGTCGTACGGTGGAGTCATGCGGCCCGTATCGAAGATCGAACGCACGGTGGCGCCTTTCGAGGTCGTCAGCTCCTATCAGCCGAGCGGTGACCAGCCGACGGCCATCGCCGAGCTGGAGAAGCGCATTCGCGCAGGTGAGAAGGATGTCGTCCTGCTGGGCGCGACCGGCACCGGCAAGTCGGCGACGACCGCCTGGATGATCGAGAGGCTCCAGCGGCCCACTCTGGTCATGGCGCCGAACAAGACGCTCGCCGCCCAGCTGGCGAACGAGTTCCGCGAGCTCCTGCCGAACAACGCGGTCGAGTACTTCGTCTCGTACTACGACTACTATCAGCCCGAGGCGTACGTCCCGCAGTCGGACACGTACATCGAGAAGGACTCCTCGATCAACGAGGAGGTGGAGCGGCTGCGCCACTCGGCGACGAACTCGCTGCTCACCCGGCGGGACGTCGTCGTGGTCGCGTCCGTCTCCTGCATCTACGGCCTCGGAACGCCGCAGGAGTACGTCGACCGGATGGTCCCCCTCAAGGTCGGCGAGGAGATCGACCGGGACCAGCTGCTGCGCCGCTTCGTCGACATCCAGTACACCCGCAACGACATGGCCTTCACCCGCGGCACGTTCCGGGTGCGCGGCGACACCGTCGAGATCTTCCCGGTCTACGAGGAACTGGCCGTCCGCATCGAGATGTTCGGGGACGAGATCGAGGCCCTGTCCACGCTGCACCCGCTGACCGGCGAGGTGATCAGCGAGGACCGCGAGCTGTACGTCTTCCCCGCCAGCCACTACATCGCGGGCCCCGAGCGCATGCAGAACGCGATCCGGGGCATCGAGACGGAGCTCGCCCAGCGCCTGGGGGAGCTGGAGAAGCAGGGCAAGCTGCTGGAGGCCCAGCGGCTGCGCATGCGCACCACGTACGACCTGGAGATGATGCAGCAGATCGGCTCCTGCTCCGGCATCGAGAACTACTCGCTGCACATGGACGGCCGCGAGCCCGGCTCCCCGCCGCACACCCTCCTCGACTACTTCCCGGACGACTTCCTCCTGGTCATCGACGAGTCGCACGTCACCGTGCCGCAGATCGGGGCCATGTACGAGGGTGACGCCTCGCGCAAGCGGACCCTCGTCGACCACGGCTTCCGGCTGCCGTCCGCGCTCGACAACCGGCCGCTGAAGTGGGAGGAGTTCCTGAAGCGGGTCGGCCAGACGGTCTACCTGTCGGCGACCCCCGGCCCGTACGAGCTCTCCCGCGGCGACGGCTTCGTCGAGCAGATCATCCGCCCCACCGGTCTCGTCGACCCCGAGGTCGTCGTCAAGCCCACCGAGGGGCAGATCGACGACCTGGTGCACGAGATCCGGCAGCGCGTGGAGCGGGACGAGCGCGTCCTGGTCACCACCCTCACCAAGAAGATGGCCGAGGACCTCACGGACTACTTCCTGGAGCTCGGCATCGCGGTGCGCTACCTGCACAGCGACGTCGACACGCTGCGCCGCGTCGAACTGCTGCGCGAGCTGCGGGCCGGCGAGTACGACGTGCTGGTCGGCATCAACCTGCTGCGCGAGGGCCTGGACCTGCCCGAGGTGTCCCTGGTGGCGATCCTCGACGCCGACAAGGAGGGCTTCCTGCGCTCGGGCACCTCGCTGATCCAGACCATCGGCCGCGCGGCGCGCAACGTCTCCGGTCAGGTCCACATGTACGCGGACAAGATGACCCCGGCGATGGAGAAGGCCATCGAGGAGACCAACCGGCGCCGGGAGAAGCAGATCGCGTACAACAAGGCCAACGGGATCGACCCGCAGCCACTGCGCAAGAAGATCAACGACATCGTCGCCACCCTCGCCCGCGAGGAGCTGGACACCGAGCAGCTGCTCGGCACCGGCTACCGCCAGGCGAAGGACGGCAAGGGTGCCAAGGCCCCGGTGCCCGCCCTGTCTGGGGCCGCGAAGGCCGCGCCGGGCGGCAAGGCGGCCAAGGGCGCCAAGGGCGCCAAGGCCGGCGTGGCGGTGACGGACCGACCGGCCGAGGAACTGGCCTCGCTCATCGAGCAGATGACCGAGCGGATGCGGGCCGCCGCGGCCGAGCTCCAGTTCGAAGTCGCGGCCCGGATCCGGGACGAGGTGAGCGAGCTGAAGAAGGAGCTGCGGCAGATGAAGGAAGCGGGCCTCGCCTGACCCCCGCCGAGGTCAGTAGGGTTGGCGGCAGCCGCAGGTACACGCTGCCTGGGGGTGGCTATGGAAAGGGGACAGCGCGTGACGGTCAACTTGACCAAGGGTCAGGCCATCAGCCTGACGAAGGGTGACGGCGGATCGCTGACGTCGGTCCGCATGGGCCTCGGCTGGCAGGCGGCCAAGCGCCGCGGCCTGTTCGGCTCGCGGACCCGGGAGGTCGACCTCGACGCCTCGGCGGTGCTGTTCGCCGAGAAGCAGCCGGTGGACGTGGTGTTCTTCCGGCACCTGCAGAGCGACGACGGCTCGGTCCGGCACACCGGCGACAACCTGATCGGCGGCGCCGGACAGGGCGGGGACGACGAGTCGATCCTCGTCGACCTCCAGCGCGTCCCGGTCCACATCGACCAGATCGTCTTCACCGTGAACTCGTTCACCGGCCAGACGTTCCAGGAGGTGCAGAACGCGTTCTGCCGCCTCGTCGACGAGACCAACGGCCAGGAGCTGGCCCGGTACACCCTCGACGGCGGCGGCCAGTACACGGCGCAGATCATGGCCAAGGTGTCGCGCGCGGGCACCGGTTGGCAGATGACGGCCCTGGGCGCGGCGGCCAACGGCCGCACGTTCCAGGACCTGATGCCGGCGATCGTGCCGCACCTGTAAGCAGTACACGGCGGAACGGAAGAGACAAGGCCACGGGGGAGGGCTGCACGATGACGGCCGAACTGGTCCGGGGGCAGAACCACCCCCTGTCCCAGAGCCGGGTGGAGATCAGGGTCACGGCGGGCGCACCGGTGTTCGCCCTGGCTGCCGTCTGCGACGGCGAGGGCCGGCTCACGGGGCCCGGCGCGCTGGCCCGCCCCGGCTCCTCCGCGCCGCCCGGGCTGCAGGTGCCCGGTCAGGCGGCGGGCGAGCACCGCCTCGCGGTCGACCTCGGCGCCGTCGGGCCCGAGGTGCACCAGGTCAAGGTGGTGCTCGTGCTGCCGCCCGGGGGCCCGGCCCGGTTCGGGGCGCTCCCGGCGCCGTACGTGGCCGTGGCCGTCCCGGAGGGCGGCCCGCTCGCCGGGTACGCGCTGACCGGCCTGGACCCGGAGACCGCCGTCGTCGCCCTGGAGCTGTACCGCCGCCAGGGTGCCTGGAAGGTCCGTGCCGTCGGCCAGGGCTACGCCGGCGGGCTCGCCGCACTGCTCGCCGATGCCGGGCTGGGCGCGCCGGCGGCCGCGGAGCTGGCTTCGGCGGTGGCGGGCTCGGCCGCGGCGGACGGCCGTGCCCTCACGCCCGTGCAGGCCGCGGCGGCGCCCACCCCGCCGCAGGGCCTGGCGGTCCCCGGATCGACCGGGCCGACTGGTTCGGCCGGGCCGACTGGTTCGGCCGGGCCGACTGGTTCGGCCGGGCCGACTGGTTCGGCCGGGCCGGAGCCGGTCACCGTCCCCGTCTCCGGCGTCCCGTACCCGGGCACGCCGGGCCCCGGCCCGGCCGCCGGCTCCGCGGACACCGCGGGCGGGCCGCCGACCGTCGACTACGTGCACCCGCGCCGCCGCCGCACCACCAGCGAGCCGCCCGAGCCGGCGCCCGCTGGCCCCGCGCCCGGCCGGTCCGGTGAGCCGCCCGTCCCCGTCGCGGGCGACGCCTCCGGCTGGTCCCTGGACGAGCGGCTCTACAACCAGGTCTGGGGCATGTTCGAGGACCTGGCCCGGACGGTCGCGGCCTACCGCAGCGCCTGCGAGTTCGCCGATTCCCGGCTCGACCGCGAGCTCGACCAGGCCCTGTCCGACCCGCGTGACCGCGCGGCCGGGGCCTCCGCGCAGGCGGTGGCCCGGGCCCGCCGCGAGGAACTCGTCGCCCAGGCCAAGGCCTCCCTCGACCGGGACCTCGGCCAGCTGGCCGCCGAGTCCGAGGTGGTCGAACCGGCCCTGCCGGCCGCGTACGCCCGCTGGTCCAACCCCGTCTGGCACGGGCACGCGCTGCCCGAGGAGGCCCCGCTGGCCCTGCGCCTCGGGGACCTGCACCTGCCGGAGCGTCCCGGTCTGCGGATCCCCATGCTCGTACGGGTCCCGCTGGAGCGCGGCCTGTGGATCGACAACGGCCGCACCGGCTCCGAGGCCGCGATGGCCACCGACACCGCCCGGCTCCGCAAGGCCGCCATGGACATGGCCGTCGCGCACGCGGCTCGGCTGCTCGCCGTCCACCCCGCCGGCCGGCTCTCCGTCCACGTCATCGACGCGGCCGGGGCCGGAGCCGGCTCCCTGGGCCCGCTGGTGCACTCCGGGGTGCTCGCCGCGCCGCCCGCCACCGGCGCCGCCGGGGTCTCCGCGACCCTGGCGCTGCTGACCCGGCGGGTGGACCTCGTACAGATGGCGCTGCGGGCCGGGGCGCCCGAGGAGCTGCCGCCCGACGTGGACACGGCCGAGCAGCTGCTGATCGTGCACGACTTCCCGCACGGCTTCGACGACCGGGCCGTCACGCAGCTGCGGTACCTCGCCGACGAGGGCCCGGCGGTCGGCGTGCACCTGCTGCTGGTGGCCGACCGCGACGAGGCCTCGGCGTACGGGCCCCTGCTGGACCCCCTGTGGCGTTCGCTGATGCGGCTGACGCCGGTGCCCGACGACCACCTCGCCGACCCGTGGGTCGGCCACCACTGGACGTTCGAGCCGGACCTGCCGCCGCCCGGCAGCCTGGTCCTGGAGGAGGCGCTGCAGCGGGTCGCCACGGCCCGCCGCCATGCCCGCCCGTGACCAGTCCTTGGTGTTCCCTTTACCTTTTCGGTCCTCCGCGGGTATCCTGGTGCCCGCGGAGGGGAGTATTCCTGCTTTCCTGCTACGGCGTGCCCGTCAGTACGGACCCATAGGCGGTCCCGGGGCGCCGGCCCACGGCCTCCAGGCCGCCAGGGTGGAAGAGACCTCCGGCAGCGATGTCGCTGACCTGTGTGCCAAGCCATCTGCCGGAGGCCTGAACCGTGGATGTTTCGTTGAACGTATGGGTGCTGACCATTCTCGGTCTGTGCATCCTCATCGGCGCCGATTTCTTCATCGGCCGCAAGCCGCACGACGTGTCGATCAAGGAAGCCGGCACCTGGACGGTCGTCTGGGTCGTCCTCGCCGCCCTCTTCGGCCTCGGCCTGCTGTACTTCGGCAACGCCCAGGCCTCCCAGGAGTTCTTCGCCGGCTTCATCACCGAGAAGTCCCTGAGCGTCGACAACCTCTTCGTCTTCGTCCTGATCATGGCGAAGTTCTCGGTGCCCTCGCACCTCCAGCAGCGCGTGCTGCTCGTCGGCGTGCTGATCGCCCTGGTCCTGCGCGCGATCTTCATCGCCGCCGGCGCCGCGATCATCACCACCTTCTCCTGGGTCTTCTACCTCTTCGGCGCCTTCCTGATCTACACCGCCTGGAAGCTCGTCCAGGAGGCCCGCGCCGGTGAGGAAGAGGAGGAGATCGAGGACAACCGCCTCCTGAAGTCGATCGAGAAGAAGTTCGGCGTCGCCGACAAGTACCACGGCACCAAGCTCTTCATCACGAACAACGGCAAGCGCATCCTGACCCCGCTGATGGTGGTCATGCTCGCCATCGGCACCACCGACGTGCTGTTCGCCCTGGACTCGATCCCCGCGATCTTCGGCCTCACGCAGGACCCGTACATCGTCTTCACCGCCAACGCCTTCGCCCTAATGGGCCTGCGCCAGCTGTACTTCCTCATCGGGGGCCTGCTCAAGAAGCTGGTCCACCTCAGCTACGGCCTGTCCGTCATCCTCGGCTTCATCGGCGTCAAGCTGGTCCTCCACGCCCTGCACGAGAGCGGGGTCCACGTCCCGCAGATCTCCATCCTGGTCTCCCTCGGGGTCATCTGCGCCGTCCTCGTCGTCACCACCATCACCAGCCTGCTGGCCTCGAAGAAGCAGGCTGCTGCCGAGGCGGCGGCCGTGCCCGCCGCCCGCCGGGACGGCGAGCAGGCCCCGGAGAGCATCGAGGCCTGACGCCGGCACGGTACGGCAGGCCCCGGCCCGGGGCTACACGGGGGCGGTCGCTTCGGCCGCCCCCGCTTCCGTGTGCGCGGCCCGCCGCAGCAGCTCCGGGTTGGTCTCCGGCAGCAGCGCGAAGCAGACCAGGCTCACCACCCCGATCCCGGCCAGGTAGGCCGCCACGCCCCACGGCGCACCGGAGCCGTCCGCCAGCGCCGTGGCCACGATCGGGGTCAGCGCCCCGCCCAGCACCCCGCCCAGGTTGTAGCCGACGGCCGCACCCGTGCAGCGGATCCGCGGGGCGTACAGCTCCGGCAGGTACGCGCCGATCACCGCCAGCACCGTCCCGATGCACAGCAGTGCGCCGACCGCCCCCACCGCCATCGGCACCGCGTCGGCCGTCCCCAGCAGCGCCGCGAACGGGAACATCCACAGCGCGCAGGCCGCGCAGCCGGCCAGGCACAGCGGGCGCCGGCCCCAGCGGTCGCCGAGGACCGCCGCCACCGGCGTCCACAGGGCCATGATCCCCACACCGGTCATGATGCAGACCAGCATCGTGGAGCGGTCCACGCCGAGGTGCTCGGTGCCGTACGCCAGGGACCAGGTGCTCACCCCGTAGAAGACGGCGTACGCCGCGGCCAGCGCCCCGCCGGTCAGCAGGATCAGCCGCCAGTGCCCGCGCACCACCTCCGACAGCGGGGCCTCGGCCCGCTGCCCGGACTCGGCGAGTGCACGGAACTGCGGGGTCTCCTCGACCGAGTGCCGCAGCCACAGCCCGGCCAGGGCCAGCAGCCCCGCCGCCCAGAACGGCAGCCGCCAGCCCCAGGACGCGAACTGGGCGTCGGTCAGCGTCGCGGACAGCGCGAGGGTGACGCCGTTGGCCAGCAGGAAGCCCACCGACGGGCCCACCTGCGGGAAGCTCGACCACAGCCCGCGCCGCCCCTCGGGAGCGTGCTCGGCGGTCACCAGGACCGCCCCGCCCCACTCGCCGCCGAGGCCCAGGCCCTGGAGGAAGCGCAGCACGAGCAGCAGCACCGGCGCGGCCAGCCCGATGGAGGCGTACGTGGGCACGCAGCCGACCGCCACCGTCGCCAACCCGGTCAGCAGCAGCGAGGCGAGCAGCACCGGGCGGCGCCCGTACCGGTCGCCGATGTGCCCGAAGAGCGCCGAGCCCAGCGGGCGGGCGAGGAAGCCGACCCCGAACGTGCCGAAGGCGGCCAGGGTGCCGGCGAGCGGGGAGAACGAGGGGAAGAAGAGCGGGCCGAGGACCAGCGCCGCGGCCGTGCCGTAGACGAAGAAGTCGTAGAACTCGATGGCGGTGCCGGCGAGCGCGGCCGACGCGAGGCGCAGCATCGAGGGGGATCGGGGAACCGGGGACGGGGAAGGGTCCTGTTGCATGGTGCAGCAGTTACCCCTCCCCGCACCCCCGGGGCGTGCCTTCGGTCATCTTCGACCGGAACGAGTGCACGGAGCCCGAAGGGTGACCGAGACCTACCAGCCGCGCTCGCGCCACTCGGCCAGATGCGGCCGCTCGGCCCCGAGCGTGGTGTCGTTGCCGTGGCCCGGGTAGACCCAGGTCTCGTCCGGGAGTTCGCCGAAGAGTTTCTGCTCCACGCCGTCGATGAGGCTGGCGAAGGCCTTCGGGTCGTTGTGGGTGTTGCCGACGCCGCCGGGGAAGAGGCAGTCCCCGGTGAACACGTGCGCGTGCCCGTGCGGGTCGTCGTAGACCAGGGCGATCGAGCCGGGAGTGTGCCCGACCAGGTGCCGTGCGGTCAGCTCGACCCGGCCGACCTTGATCACGTCCCCGTCCTCGACGGGCACGTCGGTGGGCACGGGGATGCCCTCGGCGTCCAGGGCGCCGGCGTACGTCCGCGCGCCGGTCGCGTCGACCACCTCCCTCAGGGCGCCCCAGTGGTCGCCGTGCTGGTGGGTGGTGACGACGGACGCGATGCCGTCGTCACCGATCAGGTTCAGCAGCGTCCGGGGCTCGGCGGCCGCGTCGATCAGCAACTGCTCGCCGGTGGCCCGGCAGCGCAGCAGGTAGGCGTTGTTGTCCATGGGACCCACCGCGACCTTGGAGATCATCAGGTCCGCAAGTTCGTGTACGTCGGCGGGACCGCCGACCTTGACCGCTCCGGTGTACGTCATGTTCTGATCCTAGAGCGGCGGGAGGGTCGGGAGGGGGCCGCCCGAGGTGGTCAGGGATGCGCCCTTGTCGCCGCGGCCGGCCAGCCAGGCCAGCAGCGCGGCGGCCGGGCCGGACACGGTGACGGCCGGCTCCCCGGCGGACCCCGTGCGCCAGGTGCGGCCGTCGTCGGCGACCAGGGCGGTGGGCGGCACCTCGGGCCGCGCGGACCAGCGGTCCGCGAGGAAGTCGATCTCGCGGCCGGTGAACTCCTCCGGGAGGTCCTCCAGCCCGTAGCCGACGTTCAGGTCGACGTGGTGCAGCTCGACCTCGACGAGCCGGCGGAACGGCACGTTCGAGGCGAGGTCGGTGACGCCGCCCCGGAGCTCGACGGTGCGGGACCAGTCCTGGTCGCCCTCGGTCTGCGCCATGAAACGGTCGTGGCTGGCGCGCAGGTCGGCGAGCTGCTCCCGGAGCGGGCGGCCCGCGCCCTCCTCGATGTCCTTGTCGCGGGCCTCGGCGCTGTCGTACATGGGCCGCCCGGCGAAGACGTTGACGAGGGCGTCGGCGTTGCGCGAGAGGTGGGCGAGCACATGGCCGCGGCTCCAGCCCGGGAGGTGTGACTCCTCGGCCAGGGCGGCGTTGTCCAGGTGTGCGACCGCGGTCAGCAGCCGCTCCGTGGCTTCACGTACAACGTGCAGGTCGTGCGCATGATCGGTCATGGAGCCGAGCCTAGTGGCCCGGACCCGCGGCCACACGAACGGGTGAAGCGGTCGGCGGAGTGCCGTAAATCGAATGCGCGTGCTATACGCTCGGAAGTCCAGCCTGACTCCGTCAGCTCGACCCCGATGCAGAGGCGCCCCCCATACCCTGGGACGGGGGCCCGTGCCCCGTTCTCTCAAGAAAGGTGCGGACCGGCGTGACCGACCGACTCATCGTTCGTGGCGCTCGCGAGCACAACCTCAAGAACGTCTCGCTCGACCTGCCCCGCGATTCGCTCATCGTCTTCACCGGTCTGTCCGGGTCCGGCAAGTCCTCCCTGGCCTTCGACACGATCTTCGCCGAGGGGCAGCGCCGCTACGTCGAGTCGCTCTCGTCGTACGCCCGCCAGTTCCTGGGCCAGATGGACAAGCCCGACGTGGACTTCATCGAGGGCCTCTCCCCGGCGGTCTCGATCGACCAGAAGTCGACCTCGCGCAACCCGCGCTCGACGGTCGGCACCATCACCGAGGTCTACGACTACCTCCGCCTGCTCTTCGCGCGCATCGGCAAGCCCCACTGCCCCGAGTGCCGCCGCCCGATCTCGCGGCAGTCGCCGCAGGCGATCGTCGACAAGGTGCTCGCGCTGCCCGAGGGCAGCCGCTTCCAGGTGCTCTCGCCGCTGGTGCGCGAGCGCAAGGGCGAGTTCGTCGACCTCTTCGCGGACCTGCAGACCAAGGGCTACAGCCGGGCCCGGGTGGACGGGGAGACCATCCAGCTCTCCGAGCCGCCGAAGCTGAAGAAGCAGGAGAAGCACACCATCGAGGTGGTCGTCGACCGCCTCACCGTCAAGGACAGCGCCAAGCGCCGCCTCACCGACTCCGTGGAGACCGCCCTCGGCCTCTCCGGCGGCATGGTGATCCTGGACTTCGTCGACCTCGCCGAGGACGACCCCGAGCGCGAGCGGATGTTCTCCGAGCACCTCTACTGCCCGTACGACGACCTGTCGTTCGAGGAGCTGGAGCCGCGCTCCTTCTCCTTCAACTCGCCCTTCGGCGCCTGCCCCGAATGCACCGGCATCGGCACGCGCATGGAGGTGGACCCGGAGCTGATCGTCCCGGACGAGGAGAAGTCCCTCGACGAGGGCGCCGTCTCGCCGTGGTCCCTCGGCCACACCAAGGACTACTTCCAGCGGCTCGTCGGCGCCCTCGCCGGAGAGCTGGGCTTCCGTACGGACATCCCGTGGGCCGGACTGCCGTTGCGGGCCAGGAAGGCCCTGCTGTACGGGCACAAGACGCAGATCGAGGTCCGCTACCGCAACCGCTACGGGCGCGAGCGCGCCTATACGACGGCCTTCGAGGGCGCCGTGCCGTTCGTCCGGCGCCGGCACGCGGAGTCCGAGAGCGACGCCAGCCGCGAGCGCTTCGAGGGCTACATGCGCGAGGTGCCCTGCCCCACCTGCGAGGGGACCCGGCTCAAGCCGATCGTGCTCGCGGTGACGGTGATGGAGAGGTCCATCGCCGAGGTGGCCGCGATGTCGATCAGCGAATGCGCGGAGTTCCTGGGCCGGCTGCGGCTCGACGCCCGCGACAAGAAGATCGCCGAGCGGGTCCTGAAGGAGGTCAACGAGCGGCTCCGCTTCCTCGTCGACGTGGGCCTGGACTACCTGTCGCTGAACCGTGCCGCAGGCACCCTGTCGGGCGGCGAGGCCCAGCGCATCCGACTGGCCACCCAGATCGGCTCCGGCCTGGTCGGCGTGCTGTACGTGCTGGACGAGCCCTCCATCGGCCTGCACCAGCGCGACAACCACCGGCTGATCGAGACGCTCGTCCGGCTCCGCGACATGGGCAACACCCTGATCGTCGTCGAGCACGACGAGGACACGATCAAGACCGCCGACTGGGTCGTCGACATCGGCCCGGGCGCCGGTGAGCACGGCGGCAAGGTCGTGCACAGCGGCTCCCTCAAGGAGCTCCTGGACAACAACGCCTCCATGACCGGGCAGTACCTGTCCGGTAAGCGGTCCATCGCCGTGCCGGACGTGCGCCGGCCCGTCAACGGGGACCGCAAGCTCACGGTCCACGGCGCCAAGGAGAACAACCTGCGGGACATCGACGTCTCCTTCCCGCTGGGCGTGCTCACGGCCGTCACGGGCGTGTCGGGCTCGGGCAAGTCGACGCTGGTCAACGACATCCTGTACACGCACCTGGCGCGCGAGCTGAACGGCGCCCGCTCGGTGCCGGGCCGGCACACCCGGGTCGAGGGAGACGATCTCGTCGACAAGGTCGTGCACGTCGACCAGTCGCCGATCGGCCGCACCCCGCGGTCCAACCCGGCCACGTACACCGGCGTCTTCGACAACATCCGCAAGCTGTTCGCGGAGACGATGGAGGCGAAGGTGCGCGGCTACCTGCCGGGCCGCTTCTCCTTCAACGTCAAGGGCGGCCGGTGCGAGAACTGCTCCGGCGACGGCACCATCAAGATCGAGATGAACTTCCTGCCGGACGTGTACGTCCCGTGCGAGGTCTGCCACGGCGACCGGTACAACCGGGAGACGCTGGAGGTCCACTACAAGGGCAAGTCCATCGCCGAGGTCCTCAACATGCCGATCGAGGAGGCACTGGGGTTCTTCGAGGCGGTCCCGACGATCGCCCGGCACCTGAAGACGCTGACCGAGGTCGGCCTGGGGTATGTCCGGCTCGGCCAGTCCGCGCCGACGCTGTCCGGCGGTGAGGCGCAGCGCGTGAAGCTGGCGTCGGAGCTGCAGAAGCGCTCGACGGGGCGGACGGTGTACGTCCTGGACGAGCCGACGACCGGCCTCCACTTCGAGGACATCTCGAAGCTGATCAAGGTGCTGTCGGGGCTGGTCGACAAGGGGAACTCGGTGATCGTCATCGAGCACAACCTGGACGTCATCAAGACCGCGGACTGGGTCATCGACATGGGCCCGGAGGGCGGCTACGGCGGCGGACTCGTCGTCGCCGAGGGCACCCCCGAGCAGGTGGCGTCCGTGGGCGACAGCCACACCGGCAAGTTCCTGCGGGACATCCTCGGCGCGGAGCGGATCTCCGACGCGGCCCCGGCCGCCGCCCCGGTGAAGAAGACGACCGCCAGGAAGACCACCGCGGCCAAGAAGACGACCGCGGCCAAGAGGACCACGGCCCGCGCCCGCAAGGCGTAGCGGCGCCCGCTGCGGGGCAACGCAGTGCCGGCCCTGCCCCTGCCCGGGACACCTTCGGGCAGGGGCAGCCGTCTGCCCCGACACCCTTCGGGCCGGCCCCCTCAGTCGAGCTCGGCCGCGTACGGCGGCTCGGCCCCCGTCCGGGTGCAGGTCAGCGCCGCCGCGCGGGAGGCGTAGGCCAGCACCTCCGGCCAGTCCACCGCGCCGTCGGGGCCGCCGCCCGGCCCCGCCAGACGGTGCAGCAGGGCCGCGCTGACCGTGTCGCCCGCGCCGATCGTGTCCGCCACGGCCACCGCAGGCGAGGGCACCGCGTACCGGCCGCCCTCCCGCGTCCACACGCTCATCCCCTGCGCCCCGCGGGTGAGCACCACCGCCGACGGCCCCGCCGCCAACCAGTCCGCCACCCGCCCGCCCAGCCAGTCGGCATCGTCCTCCGACAGCTTGAGCACCGACACCGCCGGCAGCCAGCCCAGGAACCGGGCCCGGTACGCCGCCGGATCCGCTATCAGCGCCGGGCGCACGTTCGGGTCCAGCAGGGTCAGCAGCCCGCGCCCGGCCTCCCGGCGCAGCAGGGCCTCGTACGCACTCGCGCCCGGCTCCAGCACCAGCGAGCAGGTGCCGAGCGCCAGCGCCCGGGTCCGGCGCGGCAGCGTCCCGGGCAGCCGGAACAGCCGGTCCGCGGTGCCCTCCACGTAGAAGCCGTACGCCGCCGAGCCGTCCGGGCCCAGCGAGGGCACGGCCAGCGTGGTGGGCTCCGGGCCGCGCTGCACCAGCGAGCAGTCCACCCCGGCCGCCCGCAGCCCCGCCAGCAGGCTCTCGCCGAACCCGTCGGACGACACCCGGGAGCAGAAGGCCACCTCGGCGCCGAGCCGGCCCAGCGCCACGGCGGTGTTGTACGGACCCCCACCGGGCCGCGGCAGCAGCGCACCCGGCGGCTGCGCCCCGGGCACGAGGTCGATCAGGGCTTCTCCACCGACGACGATCACGCGGGGGAAGGTATCCCATCCCCCGCCGGTATCGTCGGACGGGCCCCGAACCCTCACGCCAGGAGAACCGCATGTCCGCGCCGTCGCCCGCTGCCCGCCGTACCGTGCTCAAGGGCGCCGCCGCGATCGTCGGGGCCGCCGGGGCCGGTGCCGCGCTCACCGCCTGCTCCACCGAGACCAACAGCGGCGCCGGCTCCCCGGCCGTCCCCACCGCCCCGGTGGAACTGGGCGCCGCGGCCGACGTGCCGGTCGGCGGCGCGAAGCTGTACCGCGAGCGGAAACTCGTCGTCAGCTGCCCGGCGGAGGGCCAGTACAAGGCGTTCAGCGCCCAGTGCACGCACGCCGGCTGTGTCCTGGACAAGATCGTCGAGGGGCAGGGCAACTGCCCCTGCCACGGCAGCCGCTTCGACGTGGCCACCGGCAAGGTGCTGCGCGGCCCGGCCACCGACCCGCTGCCCGCCGTCCCGGTCCGGGCCGAGGGCGGCAAGCTGATCGCGGGCTGAGCCCCGCCGAGCCCGCCCGGGGGCGCGGAGCGTGGGGGCGCGGGGCGTTCGGGTTGTCGGTGGGCGCCAGTAGGGTGGCGGCATGGCCGACCCTTCCAGCTACCGTCCCCAGCCGGGACAGATCCCGGACTCCCCGGGCGTCTACCGATTCCGTGACGAGCACCGCCGGGTGATCTACGTCGGGAAGGCCAAGAGCCTGCGCCAGCGCCTGGCGAACTACTTCCAGGACGTGGCCGGGCTGCACCCCCGTACGGCCACCATGGTCACCACCGCCGCCTCCGTCGAGTGGACCGTGGTGTCCACCGAGGTCGAGGCGCTCCAGCTGGAGTACTCCTGGATCAAGGAGTACGACCCGCGGTTCAACGTGAAGTACCGGGACGACAAGAGCTACCCGTCCCTCGCCGTGACCATGAACGAGGAGTTCCCGCGGGTCCAGGTCATGCGCGGGCCCAAGAAGAAGGGCGTGCGGTACTTCGGGCCGTACGCGCACGCCTGGGCCATTCGCGAGACCGTCGACCTGATGCTCCGGGTGTTCCCGGTGCGGACCTGCTCGGCCGGGGTGTTCAAGCGGTCCGCGCAGATCGGCCGGCCCTGCCTGCTCGGCTACATCGGGAAGTGCTCCGCGCCCTGCGTCGGCCGGGTCACCGCCGAGGAGCACCGGGAACTGGCCGAGGACTTCTGCGACTTCATGGCCGGACGGACGGGGGCCTACCTCTCCCGCCTCGAAGCGCAGATGCACGAGGCCGCCGAGGAGATGGAGTACGAGAAGGCGGCCCGGCTGCGCGACGACATCATGGCGCTGCGCCGCGCCATGGAGAAGAACGCCGTCGTGCTCGCCGACGCCACCGACGCCGATCTGATGGCGGTCGCCGAGGACGAGCTCGAAGCCGCCGTCCAGATCTTCCACGTGCGCGGCGGCCGGGTCCGCGGCCAGCGCGGCTGGGTCACGGACAAGGTCGAGGCCGTCGACACGGCCGGGCTCGTCGAGCACGCCCTGCAGCAGCTGTACGGGGAGGAGACCGGTGAGGCCGTCCCCAAGGAGGTGCTGGTCCCGGTCCTGCCCGAGGACGAGGCCGCCCTCGGCCAGTGGCTCGCCGCGCGGCGCGGCTCCCAGGTGAGCCTGCGCGTGCCGCAGCGCGGGGACAAGAAGGCCCTGATGGAGACCGTCCACCGCAACGCGCTGCAGGCCCTGGCCCTGCACAAGACCAAGCGCGCCGCCGACCTGACCACCCGTTCGCGGGCCCTGGAGGAGATCGCCGAGGCCCTCGACCTCGACAGCGCCCCGCTGCGCATCGAGTGCTTCGACATCTCGCACCTCCAGGGTGACGACGTGGTGGCGTCCATGGTCGTCTTCGAGGACGGGCTCGCCCGCAAGAGCGAGTACCGGCGCTTCCAGATCAAGTCCTTCGCGGGCCAGGACGACGTCCGCTCCATGCACGAGGTGGTCTCCCGCCGCTTCCGCCGCTACCTCCAGGAGAAGCTGAAGACCGGCGAGTGGTCCCCCGAGGACGGGGACGGGGACGGGGAGCACGAGCAGGCGCCGGACGACGGGCGTCCCAAGCGCTTCGCCTACCCGCCGCAGCTCGTCGTGGTCGACGGCGGGCAGCCGCAGGTGGCCGCCGCCCGGCGGGCCCTGGAGGAGCTCGGCATCGACGACGTCGCCGTGTGCGGGCTGGCCAAGCGACTGGAGGAGGTCTGGTTGCCCGGCGAGGACGACCCCGTCGTCCTGCCCCGCACCAGCGAGGGCCTGTACCTGCTCCAGCGGGTGCGTGACGAGGCCCACCGGTTCGCCATCCAGTACCAGCGCAACAAGCGCGGCAAACGGCTCAAGGCAGGGCCGTTGGACGAGGTGCCCGGGCTCGGCGACACGCGCAAGCACGCCCTGATCAAGCACTTCGGTTCGGTGAAGAAGCTCCGGCAGGCGACAATCGACCAGATCTGCGAGGTCCCGGGCATAGGACGCAAGACGGCCGAGACCGTCGCCGCGGCCCTCGCCCAGGCGGCCCCCACCGCTCCTGCCGTCAACACGGCGACAGGAGAGATCATTGAGGATGAGACCCCCGCGGCGCCCGCGGTGGGGGTACCGCCCAGCGGTGGCTGGGGGACGTCGTCCGAACGGGGGACCGATCAATGACCGAGCACGAGACCGAGTACGACCGAGACGGAGCACAGGTGAGTACGGGCACGACACCAGAGCCCGGCGAGAGCGCCGAGGCCGCCATCCCCGAGCTGGTGATCATCTCCGGGATGTCCGGGGCCGGCCGCAGCACCGCGGCGAAGTGCCTGGAGGACCTCGGCTGGTTCGTCGTGGACAACCTCCCGCCGGCGCTCATCCCCACGATGGTGGAGCTCGGGGCCCGCTCGCAGGGCAACGTGGCGCGGATCGCCGTCGTCGTCGACGTCCGAGGCCGCCAGTTCTTCGACGCCCTGCGCGAGTCCCTCGCCGACCTCGAACTGCGCGGGGTCACCCGGCGCATCGTGTTCCTGGAGTCCTCCGACGAGGCCCTGGTGCGCCGTTTCGAGTCGGTCCGCCGCCCGCACCCCCTCCAGGGCGACGGCCGCATCGTCGACGGCATCGCCGCCGAGCGCGACCTGCTGCGCGAGCTGCGCGGCGACGCCGACCTGGTGATCGACACCTCCAGCCTGAACGTGCACGAGCTGCGCGCCAAGATGGACGCCCAGTTCGCCGGGGACGAGGAGCCCGAGCTGCGGGCCACCGTCATGTCCTTCGGCTACAAGTACGGCCTGCCCGTCGACGCCGACCTCGTCGTCGACTGCCGTTTCATCCCCAACCCGCACTGGGTGCCCGAGCTGCGCCCCTTCACCGGCCTCAACCCGGAGGTGTCGGGCTACGTCTTCAGCCAGCCCGGCTCCAAGGAATTCCTGGACCGCTACACGGAGCTGCTCCAGCTCATCGCCGCGGGCTACCGCCGCGAGGGCAAGCGCTACGTGACCATCGCCGTCGGCTGTACGGGCGGCAAGCACCGCAGCGTCGCCATGTCCGAGAAGCTCGCCGCCCGCCTCGCCTCCGAAGGGGTCGAGACCGTCGTGGTCCACCGGGACATGGGGCGCGAGTGACCGGACGTACCCTGAGGCTGCGCCGCCTGCGCCGCCTCACCTCGGGGCGGGGCGAGGACATCGCCGGCCGCACCGCGCCGCGCCGCGGCGCGGCCGCCAAGGGGGCCGCCCCCAAGGTCGTCGCCCTCGGCGGCGGCATGGGGCTGTCGGCCTCCCTGGCCGCCCTGCGCCGGATCACCGGCGAGCTCACGGCCGTCGTCACCGTCGCCGACGACGGCGGCTCCAGCGGCCGGCTGCGCGAGGAGCTCGGCGTGCTCCCGCCCGGCGACCTGCGCAAGGCACTGGCCGCCCTGTGCGGCGACGACGACTGGGGCCAGACCTGGGCCCGCGTCATCCAGCACCGCTTCCAGTCGGCCGGCGCCCTCCACGAGCACGCGGTGGGCAACCTGCTGATCGTGGCCCTGTGGGAGCAGCTCGGCGACCCCGTCCAGGCCCTGGACCTGGTCGGCAGGCTGCTCGGCGCGCAGGGCCGGGTCCTGCCGATGTCGGCCGTGCCGCTGGAGCTCCAGGCCATGGTCAGGGGCCACGACCCGGCCCGGCCCGCGGACGTCGACACCGTCCGCGGGCAGGCCACCGTCGCCACCACGCCGGGCGAGGTGCTGTCCGTGCACGTCGTGCCGAGCGACCCGCCGGCCGTGCCCGAGGCCGTCGCCGCGGTCCTGGACGCGGACTGGGTGGTGCTGGGCCCCGGATCCTGGTTCTCGTCCGTGATCCCGCACCTGCTGGTGCCGGAGCTGCTCGACGCGCTGATGGAGACCAAGGCGCGGCGGGTCCTCTCGCTGAACCTGGCTCCGCAGCCCGGCGAAACAGAGGGCTTCTCTCCGCAGCGTCATTTGGAGGTTTTGGCCCGACACGCCCCTAAACTCGCCCTGGACGTGGTGCTGGCCGACCAGGCCGCCGTGCCCGACCGCGAGTCCCTCGCCGATGCCGCGCAGCGCTTCGGCGCCGCGGTCGAGCTGGCGCCGGTGGCCAGGGAGGACGGCTCCCCGAAGCACGACCCGGAGCTGCTGGCCGCCGCGTACGACCGTATTTTTCGGATGCATGGAAGGATCGGCCCATGGCGATGACGCCAGCGGTGAAGGATGAGATCTCCCGGCTCCCCGTCACCCGGACCTGCTGCAGGAAGGCGGAGGTCTCGGCGATCCTTCGGTTCGCGGGCGGGCTGCACCTGGTGAGCGGCCGGATCGTCATCGAGGCGGAGCTGGACACCGGGATCGCCGCCCGGCGCCTGCGCAAGGACATCCTGGAGATCTTCGGTCACTCGTCGGACCTGGTGGTCATGGCGCCCGGCGGTCTGCGCCGCGGCAGCCGGTACGTCGTCCGGGTCGTGGCCGGCGGTGACCAGCTGGCCCGCCAGACGGGGCTCGTGGACGGCCGTGGCCGTCCCATCCGGGGGCTGCCCCCGCAGGTGGTCTCCGGGGCCACCTGTGACGCCGAGGCGGCCTGGCGCGGTGCCTTCCTGGCCCACGGCTCGCTCACCGAGCCCGGCCGGTCCTCCTCCCTGGAGGTCACCTGCCCCGGTCCGGAGGCGGCCCTCGCGCTGGTCGGCGCCGCCCGCCGGCTCTCCATCGCCGCCAAGGCGCGCGAGGTGCGCGGCGTGGACCGCGTCGTGGTCCGCGACGGCGACGCCATCGGCGCCCTGCTGACCCGGCTCGGCGCCCACGAGTCGGTGCTGGCCTGGGAGGAGCGGCGGATGCGCCGCGAGGTCCGCGCCACCGCGAACCGCCTCGCCAACTTCGACGACGCCAACCTGCGCCGTTCGGCGCGGGCCGCCGTGGCCGCCGGGGCCCGCGTCCAGCGTGCCCTGGAGATCCTCGGCGAGGAGGTTCCCGAGCACCTCGCCGCCGCGGGCCGGCTGCGCATGGAGCACAAGCAGGCCTCGCTGGAGGAGCTCGGCGCCCTCGCCGACCCGCCGCTGACCAAGGACGCGGTCGCCGGCCGGATCCGGCGCCTGCTGGCGATGGCCGACAAGCGGGCCCAGGACCTCGGGATCCCCGGCACCGAGTCGAACCTCAGCGAGGAGTTGGCCGACAACCTGGCCGGCTAGCAGCCTGGAACCGTCCGGCCCGGAACCACCTCCTCCAGGAACCGCCCGGCCGCCCCGCTGCCGGTACGCCGCGCGGTAGGGGCCCGCACGTCGCAGACCGCGTCACGTGCCGGCCCCCGCCGCGCGGCGGCTCAATCCCACGAGGCCCCATTGACATGAACATGGGCTCTCGTGAGCCTGTCGTGCACATGCTTTCGCTTTCGTGGCTGACGACGCCCAGGGGGGCACATGAGGCACCTCACGAGATCGATCCTCGCCGCCGGCGCACTGCTGTTAGGGACCACCCTCGCCGCCCTCCCGGCGGCCCACGCGCGCCCCGCGGTGGACGCCGCACCCGGCGCCGAGACCGACACCGATGACGTACGGGTCTACGAGGCCGACGTCACCAAGGAGCAGATCCCGCTCGTCCTGGCCGCCGGCCAGGACGCCCACGAGCTCACCGAACGCGTCCCGCAGACGGGCACCGCCCGCATCGAACTGATCCTCACCCCCGCCCAGGCCGCGCAGCTCTCCGCCCGCGGGATCCGCGTCGCCGAGCGGCGGGCGGGGGAGTCGGCCCGCGCCCTGGCCCCCGGCGACGGGGTGTTCCGCCCGTACAGCGGCAAGGGCGGCCTCCAGGAGGAGATCCTCAAGACGGCCCAGGACCACCCGGCCCTCACCAAGGTCGTCTCCATCGGCAAGACCGTCCAGGGCAAGGACATCCTCGCGCTGAAGGTCACCAAGGACGCCGCCCGGACCGGCGACGGCCGGAAGCCGGCCGTGCTGTACATGTCCAACCAACACGCCCGCGAGTGGATCACCCCGGAGATGACCCGGCGGCTGATGCACCACACCCTCGACAGCTACGGCAAGGACCCGCGGATCACCGCGCTGGTGGACTCCACCGAGCTGTGGTTCCTGCTCTCCGCCAACCCCGACGGGTACGACTACACCCACGCCCCCGACGGCAAGCGGCTGTGGCGCAAGAACCTGCACGACAACAACGGTGACGGAAAGATCACCACGGGCGACGGCGTCGACCTCAACCGGAACTTCGCCTACAAGTGGGGCTACGACAACGAGGGTTCCTCGCCGGTCCCGTCGAGCGAAACCTACCGCGGACCCCGGGCGTCCTCCGAGCCCGAGACCGTCGCCCTCGACCGGTTCCAAAAGCGCCTCGGCTTCCGGTACGCAATCAACTACCACTCCGCCGCCGAGCTGCTGCTCTACGGCGTGGGCTGGCAGGTGGCCACCGGCACCCCGGACGACGTGGCGTACAAGGCGCTGGCCGGCACCCCGGAGAACCCCGCCGTCCCCGGCTACCACCCGCAGCTGTCGTCGGAGCTCTACACCACCAACGGCGAGGCCGACGGCCACGCCTCCAACGTCAACGGCATCATGATGTTCACGCCGGAGATGACGACCTGCCAGACGGCCTCCGCCAGCGATCCGAACGACCGCTGGCGGCCCGAGGACTGCCGCTCCGGCTTCACCTTCCCCGACGACGAGAAGCTGATCCAGGCCGAGTTCGCCAAGAACGTCCCCTTCGCCCTCGCCGTCGCCGAGAGCGCCGCCCGCCCCGACCGCCCGAAGTCCCCGGTGGGCCTGACCGCCGCCGAGTTCACCCTCGACCCCTTCACCACCTCCTACGCGGCCCGCGGCCAGGACCAGGCGGTCTCCGTCACGGCCCGCAAGGCACTGAAGGACAAGCGGCTCGCGTACCGCATCAACGGCGGCCGTACGCACAGCGAAGGACTGCGCGCCTGGAAGGGCGGCTCGGTCTACGGCGGCGAGGACAACAACTGGTTCGACCAGTACCGGGCGGAGGTCGACGGCGCCGGGCCCGGCGACCGCGTCGAGGTCTGGTTCACCGGCCGCGACGAGACCGGCCGGCAGGTCTCCAGCGAGCACTTCACGTACACGGTGGCCCAGCGGCCGCGCGCCGACGTCCTGGTGATCGCCGAAGAGGGCGCCACGGCCCGGCACGCACAGACCTACGTCGACGCCCTGCGCGCGGCCGGCCGGTCCGCGGCCGTCTGGGACGTGGCCGAGCGCGGCGCCCCGCACCACCTCGGCGTCCTCTCCCACTTCCGCACCGCCGTCCACTACACCGGAGCCGCCGCCCCCGGCGGTCCCACCCAGCTCGCCGTGCGCGACTTCCTCAACGAGGGCGGCCGGCTGATCGAGGCCGGCGAACTGGCGGGCGGCAGCGCCCGGGTCGGGCCCGCCCTGACCGACGACTTCAGCCAGTACTGGCTCGGCGCGTACGGCCGCGCCGGAGCCCGCGGCGCGACCGGCTTCACCGGCGCCGGAGCCCTCGCCGGCGCCCAGGGCGCCATGGCCGACGCGGCCGGCAACCCGCTGGACACCCCCGGGGCGTACACGGTGACCTCCGAGGCGCTGCCCCCGGCGCAGTTCCCGCAGTTCAAGAGCGCGCAGGGCGGCAGCTACGCCGGGGTCGTGAACCCGTACGCCCCCTACGCCGGCGCCGGGATGGCCGCGGCCGCCCACGCCGACGACGACTGGAAGCGGCTGACCCGCACCGTCGACCTCACCAAGGTCACCGCGGCCGACAAGCCGCAGCTCCGGGCCGCCCTCCACTGGAACACCGAACCCGGCTACGACCACGCGGTCCTGGAGGCCCGCACCGCCGGCGCGGACGACTGGACCACGCTGCCCGAAGCCGGCGGCCTGACCCGCTCCCAGGTCCCGACGGACTGCGCCGCCGGGTTCTTCCTGGGCGGCCACCCGTTCCTGGGGCACTACCTGACCCTCGGCGGCGACGGCTGCACCGCGCGGGGCAGCAGCGGCGCGTGGCACAGCTTCACCGGTTCCTCCGACGGCTGGAAGCAGGTCTCCTTCGACCTGAGCGGCTACGCGGGGAAGACGGTCGAGCTCTCCTTCTCGTACGTCACCGACGGGAGCGAGGGCGGCCGGGGGGTCTTCCTCGACGCAGCGCGCCTCTCCCTCGGTTCAGTGGACCAGACCACTGATGGTTTCGAGGGTTCCCTGGGAGCCTGGACGGTGCGCGCCGGACCGGCCGGAAGCCCCGAGGTTCCGGGCGACTGGTCCCTCTCCGGAGAGCTGTTCAGGTCGTACGCGTCGGTCACCACGCGTAACACCGTCCTGCTCGGATTCGGTCTGGAGCACCTGCCGACGGCCCGGGACCGTGCCGTACTGATCGGTAAGGCGCTCCGCTCGTTGCACCACTGATCGAAGGCCCGGCCGCCGCTCACCCTGCGTCACAGGGGCCGAGGTGCCGAGGGTCCCCCCCCCGCAGTGCGGGGGGGGTCCCCCCGGGGTGGCAGCCCGGGGGCGAGGTGACGAGCCAACGCACGGGGAGGGAGGGGGGGGAGAGGGAGGGGTC
>NZ_JBHXTC010000037.1:0-56520 GCF_042677605.1 Streptomyces sp. NPDC127106
TCCCCCCCCCACCCCCTATATAAACAGTTGTTTGGGGGGCGGCGGGGTATTTTTTTTAAAACACCCCCCCCCCCCCCCCGGGCCGGGTCACCCCCCTTCCCCGTACAAACCGGCGCTCAGCCCTTGCTGACCGCCTGCAGGATCTCCGGCAGCTTCCGGGCCACGACCGGAGCCGCCAGCCGGACACCCGCCCAGGCCGCCACCGCGCCCCAGACCACGCCCAGCGGGAGCAGGATCCAGGACAGCGACTGCATCCCGTCGTCCACCTTGAACCAGATCGCCAGCGCGATCATCGGCGAGCAGATCACCGCCGACGACAGCAGGCCGCCGGCGATGCCCGTCCACGCCAGACCAGCCTGGCCCGGGGCGACGTTCTTGAAGGCGCCGTCCGTCGGGATGGAGTACGGGTAGTGGGCCGAGGCCAGCGCTCCCGTGCCCAGCATCGCCCCCAGCAGGGACAGCGCCATGCCCAGGCCGGCCGGGAGGCCCTGCCAGTTGTCCACCAGCGCGGCGGTGAGCACCGTGACCAGGACCGTGTACGGCACGGTGACCAGGGCCAGGGCGTAGGCGCGGCCGCGCAGCTCCACGAGCGCGTCCCGGGTGCCCCCGATGGTCTGCGCGACCATCCAGAACGCCGAGGTGTCCTGCCCGAACTGGTTGTACATCTGCGCGCCGAGCATGCCCGCGCCGAAGCAGGCCAGGTAGACCGAGCCCGTGCCCTGCAGCGCGTTGAACACCGGGATGATCAGGCCGACCGCCAGGGCCGACACCCACGACATCTTGGTCTTCGGCTCCCGCACCGCATAGCGCAGGGTGCGCTGGACGGTCGCGCTCGTACGTCCCTCCGGCAGCCACGACCAGATGCCGCCGCCAGCCGACTGCCGCTTCTCCTTCGAGCTCGCCGCGGCGAGCGTCGAGCCGTCCGGGGTGACCATCAGCTGGGTCAGGCTGCGCTCCCACAGCCACATCAGCAGCGCCACGGCGAGGACGGTCAGCGCCAGCTGGGCGGTGGCCGTCCCGTACGCGCCCTGGCTCGCCGAGTCCACCATGCCGATGGCCGTGGCGGGCGGCAGCCACTGCACGACTGCCGCGGCCGGCTCCAGCTGGGCCAGGCCCCCGGCCTCCATCAGGCGCTGGCTCGCGAAGTTGGCGAGCTGCGCGCCCACCGCGATCACCAGGCCGCTGAGCACCGCGATGTCGCGGCCCTTGCGGCTGCTCAGCAGCCGGACGTTGGCCGTGGCGACGGTGCGGGCCAGCGCGACGCAGCCGAGCACCAGCAGCGGTACGGCCACCACACCGGCCACGATGCCCGCCCACCCCCGTGCGACGGCCACCACCGAGCCGACCGCCACGCACAGCGTGAACAGCGGCCCGATGCCGATGAGGGAGGAGGCCAGCAGGGCCCGCACCAGCGGGCGCGGCCGCAGCGGCAGCATGACCAGCCGGCTCGGGTCGAGCGTCTCGTCCCCGGTGGGGAAGAACAGCGGCATGAACGACCAGCCGAGCGCCAGGATCGCGGCGAGCAGGACGACGGCGGTGCCGGCCCGCGCGTGCCCGTGCAGCATGGCCAGGCCCAGCGTCACGAGGACGGCCACCGCCAGCGAGAACACCAGCGAGGTGACGTAGGCGGCCTTGCGCTTCGACGACCCCTTCAGGCCGTTGCGTATCAGGGAGAGCTTCAGTCGGACGAACACGGCGGTCGGGTCCACCGCGGTGGCGGCCCGGCCGGCCGCCGCCGTCGTCGTGGGAGCGGGCGCCGGCCCCGGTGCGGGCGCGGAAGCGGAGGGGGAGGCGGTGGTGCTCATCGGGCGGCCTGCCCGCCCAGCCAGTCCAGCGAGTCGCCCGCGGTGCGCCCGCCGGCGCCGACCAGCTCCAGGAACGCGGCCTGCAGCGAGGGCGCTTCGCCCCGTACCTCGGCCAGCGGACCCGCGGCGCGGATCCGGCCGCCGGCCATGACGGCGACCCAGTCGCACAGCGACTCGACCAGCTCCATCACGTGGGAGGAGAAGACGACCGTGGCGCCCGAGGAGGTGTACCGCTCCAGCACCCCGCGGATGGTCTGCGCCGACACCGGGTCCACGCCCTCGAACGGCTCGTCCAGGAACAGCACTTCCGGGTTGTGCAGCAGGGCCGCGGCCAGCCCGATCTTCTTGCGCATGCCCGTCGAGTAGTCGACGACCAGCTTGTGCTGCGAGGCCGCGAGGTCGAGGACGTCCAGCAGCTGTGTGGCCCGCTTGTCGGTCTCCTCGCCGGGCAGGCCGCGCAGCCGGCCCATGTAGCCGAGCAGTTCACGGCCCGACAGCCGCTCGAACATCCGCAGGCCCTCGGGCAGCACGCCGATCCGGGACTTCACCTCGACCGGGTCCGTCCACACGTCGTGGCCGGCCACGACGACCCGCCCCATGTCCGGGCGCAGCAGCCCGGTCACCATCGACAACGTCGTCGTCTTGCCCGCACCGTTCGGGCCGACCAGGCCGATGAACTTCCCCGCCGGCAGCTCCAGATCGATGCCCGCGACCGCCACCTGGTCGCCGAAGCGCTTCCAGAGGCCTTCCACCCGTACCGCTGCCCGCCCGTCGGACGGCGCCGGTCGCGCGCCACCCGTCCCGGAGGTTCCGCCCGTCGCATCACCCTGGTTCGGCATGCGTCTGCCTCTCGTTCTCGTCCCCGTGGTCCTACGCCTTCACCATAGGGCGGCCCCAAGAGGCAGGGCAGTTACGTATGTCATGACTTTCGGCCGCGAAACGCACCTGGTCCGGGGGCGCGCTTCTTCGCGTGTGAGGGGCTGTCAGGGCGTGCGGCGTGCGGTCCGTTCCGCCGCGGCCTCGCGTCCACACGCGTACGCCAGGGCGTCGATCAGCTCCTCGGCATCCGGCAGCCACCGGTTCGCGGGCGTGGGGCGGCGTGCCCACTGGACCGAGCCCCGGCCGCCGAAGCGGGTCGGCGGGGCGGCGACGTACTCGCCCTCACCGCGCACCCGCAGGTCGATCGCGGTCGGTGACCAGCCGTACCGGCGGACCATATCCGGCACCTTCACCGAGGCGCCCGGCAACACGAAGAACAGCATCCGGTGGTCGGGCGTCAGCGTGACCGGTCCGAGGGTGCGCTCCATGCGCTCCAGCCGGGCGAGCGCCAGGAATCCGGCGGAGTCCGGGACGTCCAGTGCGTCGAAGGTGCGGCCCGTCGGCAGCAGGATCGACGCTTCGGGGCGCTTCCCCCACACCTGCCGGACCCGGACGGCGCTGCCCGTGGCGAGCGTCGCCCACTCCTTCACCGCGGGGTGCGCACCCGGCGCCGGGCAGTCCGCCGCCTCGCAGGAGCACAGCTCCCGCCCGTCCGCGTGCTCCAGCCAGGTGCCGGCGAAGACGTCCCAGTGCCGTTCTTCCGTGTACCGCACGGCATGGTCCAGCAGCAGCTCGGAGCGCTGCTTGGGGATGGGTGCGGTCTCCGTGACTCCGATGGTCTCTTCCACGACCATCACAACTGCCGGGGTCAGGTGGGGTTACGGGGGTAAACCGGCCGGTGGGGGCTGCATCGATCCTGCATACGGGGCGCACTGGAGCACGAGTGGGGGCGCGCGGGAGGCCGGGGCGCTGGAGGTGGGTAGCGACACGACGCAGAGCGGATGATTCTCCGCACATCAGGCGGGAAGTGATCATTCCAACGATCACCCGCGGCCTCTGGGGGTTTTCATGGCAGCCAGGCCTCTCGTCGCCCGCCAGCCGAACGAACGGCTGCAGGCACTCATTCAGGAAGCCGGGTGCTCGAACGCCGGGCTCGCCCGGCGCGTCAACATGTGCGGGGCCGAGCACGGTCTCGACCTCCGCTACGACAAGACGTCCGTGGCCCGCTGGCTGCGCGGCCAACAGCCGCGCGGCAGGGCTCCCGGAATCATTGCCGAGGCCCTCGGCCGCAAACTCGGCCGGACCGTCACCATCGACGAGATCGGCATGGCCAACGGCAAGAACCTCGCCTCCGGGATCGGCCTGCAGTTCTCCCCGACCGTCGGCGGCGCCATCGAGCAGGTCAGCGAGCTGTGGCGGAGCGACGTCGGGCGCCGGGACTTCCTGTCCGGGTCGAGCGTGGCCGCGTCCGCGCTGGTCGAGCCGAGCCGGGACTGGTTGATCACCGGCGCCGACCCGCAGGTGGCCCGCAACGGGGGCTCGCGCGTGGGCATGCCGGACGTGGAGGCGGTGCGGGCGACCACCGAGGCCCTCAAGGAGCTCGACCACCGCTTCGGCAGCGGGCACGTCCGGCCGGTCGTCGTGCACTACCTCAACTCCGTGGTGTCCGGGCTGATCGGGGGCTCGTACCGGGAGCCGGTGGGGCGCGCCCTGTTCGCTGCGGTGGCCAGGCTGACGGAGCTGGCCGGATACATGGCGGTGGACACCGGGCAGCCGGGGCTGGCGCAGCGCTACTACATCCAGGCGCTGCGGCTGGCGCAGGCGGCCGGGGACCGGGCGTACGGCGGGTACGTGCTGGCGGCGTCCATGAGTCACCTCGCCGCGGAGCTCGGCAATCCGCGGGAGATCGCCCAGCTCGCGCGGGCCGCCCAGGAGGGGACGCGCGGGCAGGCGACCCCGCGGGTGGAGGCCATGTTCTACGCGGCCGAGGCGCGCGGGCACGCGCTGCTGGGCGATGCCCGGGCGGCGGCGGTGCTGTCCTCGCGGGCGGTGACGGCGCTGGAGCGGGCGGAGCCGGAATCCGGGGACGATCCGGTGTGGATCCGGCATTTCGACCAGGCGTACCTGGCGGATGAGCTTTCTCACTGCCACCGGGACCTGGGGCAGGCGGAGCAGGCTGCCCGGCAGGCGCAGCAGGCGCTGGCAGCCCTGCCGGCCGGGAAGCAGCGGCGCCGGGCGATCGGGCTGCTGCTGCTGGCGGCGGCACAGGTGCAGCAGCGGGAGGTGGAACAGGCCTGCCAGACCGCGGCGCAGGCGGCGGAACTGCTGTCGGGGCTCCGTTCGGGCCGCGGCGCGGAGTACCTGGACGACTTCCGGGCGAGGCTCCAGCCGTACCGGGAGGAGGCGGCGGTGCGGGAGTTCGCGGCGCGGTGGGAGGCCGTTGCCTAGCAGGACTCGTGTCCGGGTGTGACGCGAATCATCCCGGAAGGTGGGCCTGACGGGGAGGGCGGGGTCCGGGTAGCGTGAGGCGGCGTTCCGTAGGTGCGCAGTGTTCGGAGTAGTCGGCGAAGGAGTCCCGGTGACGGAGAACGGACAGGGGAGCGCCCCGCAGGCGGATCCGCAGCCCGGTGCGCCGTGGGGCCCCGATCCGGGGTACGCCCAGTCGCCGCACGCCCCCGGCCAGATGCCGCTGGCGCCCGTGCACGCGGAGCCCGTGCACGCGGAGCCCGGGCACGTGCTCGGGCCCGGCTGGGAGGGCCCCGGCCAGCCGCACGGCTACGGCTACCCGCCGCTGCCGGAGGCCGCGACCCAGTACATCCCGCCGGTCCCGGCGGGCCCGGTGCCCGGCGCGCCCGGGATGCCGTACGCCGCGCCGGTCCCGGGCGCCCCGGCGCCGCAGGCGCCCGCCGGCTACGACGAGGCGGCGACGCAGTACATTCCGCCCGTCCCGGCGGGTCCGGCGGCCCCCGGGCACCACGAGGCGGCGACGCAGTACATCCCGCCCGTCCCGGCCGGCCCGGCGGCTGCCCCGCACGACGAGGCCGCGACCCAGTACATCCCGCCGGTCACCGACGGCTTCGACGGGCTGTTCCGCGACGGCGACGGGCTCGCCGGCAGCGACGGGCACACCCAGCAGCTGCCGCCGGTGCAGGAGCCGGTGCTGCGGCAGCCGCGCCCGTATCCGCCGCGCGGCCAGCACCCGCAGCAGCAGTTCCAGCAGCCGGGCGTGCACCCGCAGCAGCAGTACGTCCCGCCACCTCCGCCCGAGCCTGCGCGGCGCGTGCCGCCAGCGGTCATCGCGGCCGTGGTGATCGGCCTGGCCGTGGTCGGGCTCGGGGTCGGCGCCCTCCTCAGCGACGGCAAGAAGCAGAACAACGACCCGGCCGCGGCGGCGGCCGCACCCACCCCGTCGGCGGGCAGCTCGGCCGCGGCGGCCGTCGAGGCGCCGGTGGACCCGGCGAAGGCCCAGGCCATCCAGCTGGACAAGCTCCTCGCGGACAGCAACGACAGCCGGTCCACCGTGATCAAGGCCGTCGACGACATCAAGAGCTGCCGCAACCTCGGCACCGCGGCGAGCGACCTGCGGGACGCGGCGCGGCAGCGCGAGGAGCTGGTCACCCGGCTCCAGGACGTCAAGATGGACCAGCTCCCGAACAACGCGAGGCTGTCCGCGTCGCTCAACAAGGCCTGGAAGGCTTCGGCGGACGCCGACAACAGTTACGCGGCCTGGGCGGACGACCTCGCCGGGGAGAAGAAGGGCTGCAAGGACGGTCGGGCCCGGAGCACGGACGACGCCAACGACGGCAACAAGTCGAGCGCGGAGGCGACGCGGGCGAAGGAGTCGGCCGCGGCCATGTGGAACACGATCGCGGCCAAGTACAACCTCACGAAGCGGGACAAGTCACAGCTCTAGCGCCCCGCAGCCAGCGCCCCGCGCCCCGCAGCCGGCCCCGCGCGCCCCGGTCACGCGGCCCGCGGGGCCTGCTCCAGGGTCTGCGTCATGTCCATCGGCTGCTCGCCCGGCTGGGCGACGAGCCGGCCGGACTGGACGACCTGGAAGGTGACGCGCCCGTTGACGATGCGCGGGAAGCCGGCGAGCGCGCGCATGTTCTCGTACCGCCAGTTCAGGTCGGGGGTGAGGCCGCCGGTCCGGACCGGCTCCGTCTGGTTCAGGGCGCGCGTCACCTTGTGCGGGGTGACGGACTCGCCGGACTTCAGGCGCTTGAGGGCCTCGCCGAGCACGGTGTACGCGATCCAGGTGGTCTGCGTCCCGCTGTCGTCCGGGTCCACGGCGTCGTTGCCGAAGGCGTGCTCGGAGATCACCTTCCGCATCGGCTGCCACAGCGGGTCGCTCGACACCGGGTACCAGCTGGTGACGAGCGCGCCCTCGAACGGGCTCTCCCGGCCGCCGGTGCGGTCGATGAGGGCCTGGCTCACGCTGCCCAGCACGGAGGCGATCTGCGGGTTCTTCTTCTTCTCGTCGGCCCGGCGGAAGGCGTCGAAGAACGTTTCGGTGCGCTGGCCGAGCACGGCCGTCACACAGCCGCGCTCCTTGCCGCCGGAGGAGTTGGCCAGGGCCTCGCGCGCCTGCGGCATGAGGTCGGCGGAGTCCTCGGCGGCGCGGATGTCGGAGGCGTCGCCCGCCTTGCCGGCGCCGTCGGACTTCAGGCCGGCGTTGAGCAGGATCGGCATGGAGTCGCCGGCGAGGGTGTCGGGCCGGACCAGCGCCACCTGGCTGCAGGCGCGCCCCAGCTGGCGGCCGGCGCCGGCGAGGAGCACGGGCTGGCCGCCGTTGACGGGGAAGGAGAGGTTGCTCTGGAACTCCTCGGCGGAGACCCCGTACCCGCCGATGAAGGGGATGCCCTCGACCTCCAGCGGGGCCATGAAGGCGCGGCCGTGCTGGCTGTAGGAGCCGACGACGGCGACGGCCTTCTCGACGATGGCCTTGCGGGCGCAGTCGGCGGCGCCCGACGGGGTGTTCTTCTCGTTGCACGTGATGACGCGCAGTTTGCGGCCGTTGATTCCGCCCGCCGCATTGACCCAGCTCTCGTACGCCTTGGCCATACCGGTCATTCCCGGCATATTGGTTGCCTTGGTGTCCTGCGGGGCGAAGGTCATGACCGTGATGGTGCCCGTGGGGCCGCCCGAGCCTCCGGGGAGCACGCCGCAGCCGACGAGGAGGCTTGCGCCCATCGCGGCGGCAATGGCGGTTCGGAAGCGGTGAGTTGTGCGTCTCCGGTCGGTCATGTCCCAGCACCCTTCCGCCCCACGGGTAACTGGGCAGTGAGACGGGCATAACAGCCGGTGACATCCGGGTGAATGACAGGGGTGTGCTCCTGCACAGGTGCTTCAAGATCGCGTCAGGCCGGAACGTACGATCGAAAGCGTGACATTCGCCCAAGGTTCGAAGAACTCTTCCCGACGCGGCGGCCGCTCCTCCACCATGGGCGGCATGCCCCTGAACGACATGCCGTGGTGGCGCTGGCGCTGCACCGTGCGCTCGGCGCTGCACATGCTTTCCGATCCGGCCTTCCAGGAAGAGGTCTGGCTCGCGGGCGTCGAGGGATACGGGGACGTCACCGACGCCGTGTACCGGCTCGTCGAGGACACCTGGCTCGACAGCTGGTCGGCCGAGAAGTACGTCGGCACGATCTTCCGCGACGTGCAGGAAGCCACCCTCGTCGACGTCGCCGTGCTCCGCGTGCTCCGCATCCTCCACCAGGTCGGCCCCGACGCCCCCGTCTCCGCCTACCTGGAGCACCACGCCTGGCCCGAGGCCGTGCGCGCCGCCCGTGAGGCGCACGTACGGCTGGCGCAGGCGGACGGCGAGGACCCGGACGCGGCACCCCGTTCCCTGGAACTGCTGAGGATCCTCACCCGCCCGGTGTGAAAGGCTGTGGTGCCATGAGCGACGACCCGCAGCCCCAGGCACCCCAGCAGTACGTACTGACCCTGTCCTGCCCCGACAAGCAGGGCATCGTGCACGCCGTGTCCAGTTACCTCTTCATGACCGGTTGCAACATCGAGGACAGCCGGCAGTTCGGCGACCGCGACACCGGCCTCTTCTTCATGCGGGTGCACTTCTCGGCCGAGCCGCCCGTCTCCGTGGAGAAGCTGCGGGCCAGCTTCGCCGCCATCGGCGACTCGTTCCGCATGGACTGGGAGATCCACCGCTCCGACGAGCGCATGCGGGTCGTGCTGATGGTCTCGAAGTTCGGGCACTGCTTGAACGACCTGCTGTTCCGCACCCGGATCGGCGCCCTGCCGGTGGAGATCGCCGCCGTCGTCTCGAACCACACCGACTTCGAAGAGCTGGTCCGCTCGTACGACATCCCCTTCCACCACATCCCGGTGACGAAGGACACGAAGGCGGATGCGGAGGCGCAGCTGCTGGAGCTGGTCCGCGACGAGAACGTGGAGCTCGTCGTCCTGGCGCGCTACATGCAGGTGTTGTCGGACACCCTGTGCAAGGAGCTCAGCGGCCGCATCATCAACATCCACCACTCCTTCCTGCCGAGCTTCAAGGGCGCCAAGCCGTACCACCAGGCGCACGCCCGGGGCGTGAAGCTGATCGGCGCCACCGCGCACTACGTGACGGCCGACCTCGACGAGGGGCCGATCATCGAGCAGGAGGTCGAGCGGGTCGGCCACGAGGTCACGCCGGACCAGCTGGTCGCGATCGGCCGGGACGTCGAGTGCCAGGCGCTGGCGCGGGCCGTGAAGTGGCACAGCGAGCACCGCGTGCTCCTCAACGGCACCCGCACGGTCGTCTTCGCCTGACGCCTCCGAAGGACCGCCGGCCGGGCTGCGCGGGCCCCGCGGCCAGAGGCGGCTGCTAGAGGTGGCTGAGGGAGGCGGCTGCGAAGAGCACGTCGCGGATCGCCTCCCGGTCACCGTGCTGCCCGACGGCCGCCTCCTCCGGCGAGATGTGCCCGGCGGCCAGCTGGCAGAACTCGGCCCCATCCAGTGCGATGCGCGCCACCGTGTGCTCCGCGGACGGCTTCGCCGCCGGCGAGTCCAGGGCGATGTCCCAGCTCCCGCCGCCCGAGCCCTCGATCTCCAGGTGCAGGGTCCGGCCGGGCGCCCCGGCCGCGACCAGCCCCCGCGCCGGGGCCGCCAACCCGGCCCGGCGGCGGTGGGCCAGCGCGCTCGGCAGGAGCCGGGCCGCCAGGTCGATCATCCGGTGCAGGTCCGGCCCCGACGGCGGGTCGTACGGGTAGTCCACCGCCTCCGCGATGTCCCAGGCGTGCACCCAGCACTCGAAGGCCCGCTCCAGGAAGGCGTCCCCGAGCGGCAGTGCGAAGTGCCCGTAGTCCACGGACAGCTCCGCGACGCCGCGGCCCGCGAACGACACCGTCCGCACCAGTGTGTGGCCCTGCTCCCGCCACGGCTCGCGCACCTGCCGGGTGATGGGCTGCACGGCGGAGCCCCAGTAGCGCTCGGTACGGGCCGCCGGGCCCCGCTCCTGCGCTGCCCCCGGACCCAGCGGGTCGTCCAGGCCCAGTGCGGTCGCGATCATCCCGTCCACCGTGAGCAAGTGGCCGATCACCCCGGCGACCGTCGTGCGGCGGGTCTGCCGGCGCTCCTCCTCGAACCACTTGAGCCGGACCGGGGTCTCCCACTCGGAGTCGCCGAAGTCCCGCAGCAGCGCGTCCAGCCGTGCGGTCTCCGTGTCGTACGGGCGCGCCCACGCCGGGACCGGGATCCGGGCGGGCCGTTTGCCCAGGCAGTCCTCCAGCACCCGCGACCGCAGCAGCGGCTTGAGGTCCAGGCTGTCCTCCGGGTGCAGCAGCCCCACTGCGTCGCGTAGCCGCAGCGCCTCCTCCGCGCACGGCGCGCACTCGGTGAGGTGGTCCTCCACCGCCTGGATCTCCTCGGTGGAGCAGGCGGCCAGCGCCCACGCGCCGAGCAGCGACTTGAGCACGGCGTGCGAGCGGGGCTCGGGGGACCGCCCGGGCCGTGCGGGCTGTGCGGGAGGCGCCGGTTCCGGGAGCGGTCGGGGCAGTGGCCGGGGCGCGCGCTGCGGGTCGAGGTCGTCGGCGGGCCCGCGCGGACCCGGTATCCGGGGCGGCCCGCCGATCTGCCGCTCCTCGTGATCGTCGGGTCCGTCGTGCTCGTCGCGTCCGTCGCGTCCGTCGTCGGGACCGTTCATCGGGGCGTTCCATATCCGGGCGGGGCGGCGTCCCCCGGCGGGAGGACGTTGGCGGTCGACAGCAGCTGCAGTCCCAGGCGCAGCCGGCGCCGGGCCTCGTCCTCGCTGATCTGCAGGTCGGCGGCGGCCTGCCGGTAGTCGCGCCGTTTGAAGTACGCGAGTTCCAGGGCGGCGCGCAGCGGCGCGGGCATCGAGGTGACGATGTAGTCGGCGCGGGCGGCGGCGCTGGCGCTGCGCACCTTCTGCTCCAGTTCCTCGCGGGAGCCGCGCCCCCGTTCGGTCTGGCGCAGCCGGGCGACGGCCTGGCCCTGGGCGATCCGGGCCACCCAGGAGCGCATGGAGCCCTGCTTGGGATCGTAGGCGTCCGGGTTCTCCCAGATGTAGCCGAACACTTCGCGGGTGATCCGGTCGGCGGCGGTCTCGTCGCCGAGGACCCGGTGGGCCAGGCTGTGCACGAGCGAGGCGAAGCGGTCGTACAACTCGCCGAGCGCGGCGGCTTCGCCGCGGGCGAGCCGCTGCTGCATGCGGCGGTCCCAGCGCGGTGGTACGTCCTTCGGCATCGTGCCCCCAGCCGTGTGTCGACGCATCGAATGTAATGGGCACGTGCCAGTGCGCGCCTGTTTTGCGGCAACCTCGCCCTGGAAGAGTGGCAGGCCGGGAACGGGCTGTGACGGAATGTGAACGCAGGGGCGCGGCGCGGCACATGAGCCCGGCACATGGGCACGGATGTGCGCGCCCCACCGCGCTTCCCGTGCGCGGGTTCGATGCGGCAGCCTCCTTGACACCTTCGCTTAACGCGCGGGCCGTGAAGGGCTTACGCTCCCGCTTGTCTTGAACTGCACCCCACCGCACATGTGAAGGCGGAACCCCCGATATGGACAGCGCAGAATACGAGCGCAAGATCGCCTCCCGATTCGCCACGTTCGATCAGGACGGCAACGGATATATCGACCGCCAGGACTTCAGCGCGGCCGCCAAGGCGGTGCTGGCCGAATTCGGCACGGCCCCGCGGTCGGAGAAGGGCCAGGCCGTGTTCGCGGGCGCGGAGGCGTTCTGGCAGGGGATGGCCGGTATCGCGGACGTCGACGGCGACCAGCGGGTGACCCGGCAGGAGTTCATCACCGGGGCGGCGAAGCGGCTGCGGGACAACCCGCAGCGGTTCGCGGAGATCGCGCGGCCGTTCCTGCGCGCGGTGATCGCGGTGGTCGACGGTGACGGCGGGGGCGTGACCCCCGCAGAGGCGGCCCGCGTCCTGCGCGTCCTGGGCACCCCGGCGGAGGTGGCCGGGCCGGTGGCGGCGGCCCTGGACGCGGACGGTGAAGGCCGGCTCTCGGAGGACGGCCTCCTGGCCGCCTTCGCGTCGTACTGCGGCGTGGAGGCCCCGGACGCCTGACCCGGGGCACCTGACCCGGGCCGCCCGACCCGGGCTGCCCGACCCGGGCCGTCCGCGGGCTGCCCGACCCGGTGGCCCGACCCCGGGCGTCCGGTCCGCGGGCGGTCCGGGGGCGAGGCCCCGCCCGCGGCCCGGTCCGGGGGTGAGGCCCCCGCGTCGGGAGGCGAGGCCCCGCCCGCGGCGCGGGGCCGTGGGGTTACGGGACCCGCGTGCCCGCGCGGGCCAGATCCTGGTCGCGCTCCGGGTCCGCGCCCGTCCGCGCCTCGTCGCCGCGGTCCGCCTGCCGCGGCAGGACGGGGCGGGACAGGCCGATGTCCTTCAGGCGCATGGCGGGGCGTTCGACGAGGTGCCAGGACAGCACCGCCGCGACCAGGGTGCCGGCCACGCAGAGCGCGAGGTAGGCGGCGAAGCCCCAGCGCGCGCCGCCGAGTGCGACCACGGCCTGTTCCACGACGAAGCCGTAGATGTAGATGCCGTACGAGTAGTCGTGCTTGGCGCCCACCTTCCGGAAGGGCCTGGGCAGCCGGATGGCGAGCCACAGCAGCAGGTAGGCGAGGGCGGGCACGCCCAGGATGTACAGCCAGCCGTAGTGCAGGGCCGCGAGCAGCGTCAGGCCGCTGAGCACGCCCAGCAGGTCGCTGACCGGGATCCGCTCCTTGTAGACCTCGATGAGCGCGCCGATGGCGAAGGCGAAGCCGAGGTAGAAGACCCACGGCACGACGTAGCCGCCGACGACCGCCGCGGTCATGCCCTCGCGCGCCGGGTGCTCCATGATGTTCAGCCGGGGCTCGGTGAGCGCCTCGCCGAGCACGTAGCAGCCGAGGACCGCGGTGACGGCCAGGACGGCGCGCCGTGCGCGGACCACGCCGCCGGCCCGTGCTCCGGCGAGGGCGAGGAGGGCGACGCCGAGGTAGCAGAGGACCTCGTACTCCAGGGACCACAGGGCGCCGTCGAAGGCGCGGTTGTACGCGAGCCCCTTGCTCTCGGCGGTGTCGAGGATCCCCGAGATGCCCCACTGCTGCACCCGGATGGCGAAGTTGGCCCGGACGTAGTCCAACGGGCCGTCGCTGTGCCCCAGGAATCCGGCCAGACCGTGGTGCTGCCGCCAGTACAGGAACGGCGCGACGGCGAAGGCCGTCACCACCAGGCACACCCACAGTCCCGGCAGCAGACGCAGCGCCCGGTGCCACAGGAAGCGGCCGACGGGGAGCCGGTTGCCGCTGCGGGTGACGAGCATGCCGGACAGGATGAAGAAACCGAACACGGACAACTTGCCCATGTCGGTCTGTCCGGCGGAGAAGCTGTAACCGAACTCACGCTGCCCGAAGCCGAGGACGCGCGCGTGGGACAGGACCACGGCGGACGCCAGGAGCAGCCGGAGCAGGCCCAGGCTGTTGTCCCGACCTGAGAAGAGTTCCGCAACGCTTCCGCGGGACCAGCGGAAACGGCTCTGGCGGGGGGTGCGTATGCGCATGACGCCTCTCGAGAACGGACCCGAAGGGCGCTCTGGTGGGTATGAGGAAGACTGATCATTGTGACACGTGGCGCACCGGGGCGGGTGTGCGTGGCTGGAAATCGGCGACCGCCACGGCTGGCCGCCCGGAGTGGCCGGTCCCCGGGCGGGCGCGGACGGCCCCCCGGGCGGGCGCGGACGGCCCCCGGCGGGCTATGCGAAGCGCTCGCGGAGCTTGTACTTGAGGATCTTGCGAAGGGCTTCGTTGCGGGGGAGTGCGTCGAGCAGCTCCAGCTGCTCGGGGAGCTTGTGGGGGGCCAGGCCCTGGGCGCGGAGGTGGTCCGTCATCCGCCGCAGGGTCAGGGGGGCGGCGCCCGGAGGCTGCTCCACGACGGCGCAGACGCGTTCGCCGCGCTCCGGGTCCGGCAGTCCTATCACGGCGACGTCGCCGACCTCCGGGAGCAGGTGGACGAGGTCCTCGATCTCCTTCGCCGAGATGTTCTCCCCCTTGCGGATGATGACGTCCTTGCTGCGGCCGGTGAGGACCAGGTAGCCGTCGGGGGTCAGCCGCCCGAGGTCGCCGGTGATCAGGTAGCCGTCCGTGTCGAAGGGCGACGCCGTGCCGTCCTGGTTCAGGTAGCCCCGGCAGACGGCCTCGCCGCGCAGCCGGACCTCGCCCTCCGTGCCGGCGGGCAGCGGGGTGCCGTCGGGAGCGGTGATGCGGATCGACATGCGGGCGGGCGGGCGGCCCTCGGTGGTGGCGAGGTGCTCCGCCGTGTCGTCCGGCGAGCCCATGGTGATCATCGGGACCTCGGTCATGCCGTAGCCGTGGGTGAGCTGGCAGCCCAGCTCGCGGACCACGGCGTGGTACAGCTCCGGCGGCTTCGGGGCGCCGCCGCCCGCGAGCAGGCGGAGGGCGGGGAGGAGCGGCTCGGACGGGTTCTTGCGCTGCTCGGCGAGGAACATCGAGTAGAAGGCCGTCGAGCCGCCCGCGACCGTGACGCCGTGGCGCCGGTAGCCGTCCAGCGCGTCCGGCATCGCGAACTTCTCGAAGAGCACCGCCGGGAACCCGTACAGGAGCAGCATCACGGTGTAGTCGGGGCCGGCGATGTGCGCGAAGGGGAACGCCATCGACCCGACGTCCCGCGGGCCGAGGTGCAGGGCGTGGGCGAGGCAGGAGCCGCCCGCGATCAGCGAGCGGTCGGTGTGCAGGACGCCCTTGGGGTCCGAGGTGGTGCCGGAGGTCCAGTAGATCCAGCGGACGGAGGTCCCGTCGGCGGGCGGCGCCGGCAGGACGGCCGGGTCCCCGTCCGGGAGGTCGGCGGCCCCGTAGACGCGGAACACGCCGCGCGCCCCGAGCCGCCCGGCCATCGCCGTGTGGTCGAAGCCGCGCCAGACGCCGGGGACGGCGAAGAACTCGGCCTTGGCCTCGCGCAGCGCGAAGCCCACCTCGCGGTCCCGGTAGAAGGGGATCACGGGTGACTGCACGGCCCCGATGCGGGCCAGGGCGAGCGAGAGCAGGACCGTCTCGATCCGGGTGGGCAGCTGCCAGGCGACGACCGTGCCCGGGCGCACCCCCATCCCGTACAGGCCCGCCGCGACCCGTTCGGCGCGGTCGCGCAGCCCGCCGAAGGTGATCGTGCGGTCGTCGGCTGGGGCCGGGGCGGCCTGGATGAGGACGGGTGCGTCGGGGGTGAGCTCCGCCCGGCGGGCGACGAGCGCCCAGAGGGTGGGGGAGTCGTCCAGTTCCCGCGCGGTGTCGGTCGGCGTCCGCGTCGTTCCCGGCATGGCAGCCCTCCGTTCGACCGGTTGCTGACGTTCCGTCAGATGATGGGCAGAGCGTAGGCCCGTGGCGCTTGTCGGTCCAGGGGTGGCGGGGCTAGCGTGGAGCGACCGCATTTCCTGACGGTCCATCAGATCTTCCAGGCTCGATCCGGCTCGATCCGGCTCGCGGTGAGGGGACACAGTGGAACTGCCTCGGATCATCAGCGTCGACGACCACGTCATCGAACCCGCGCACCTCTTCGAGGTCTGGCTGCCCGCCAAGTACCGCGACCGCGGACCCCGGCCGCTCACCGCCGGCATCGGCGAGCTGGAGTACCGGGGCGGCAAGTACGTGATCTCCATGGACCCCGACGGCCCGCCGACCGACTGGTGGATCTACGAGGACCTGAAGTTCCCGTACAAGCGGAACATCGCCGCCGTCGGCTTCGACCGCGACGACATGACCCTGGAGGGCATCACCCGCGCCGAGATGCGCCGGGGCTGCTGGGACCCCGTGGCCCGGCTCGCCGACATGGACCTCAACCACGTCGAGGCCTCCCTCTGCTTCCCCACCTTCCCCCGCTTCTGCGGGCAGACCTTCGCCGAGGCCCACGACAAGGAGGTCGCCCTCGCCTGCGTGCGCGCGTACAACGACTGGATGGTCGAGGAGTGGTGCGGCGACAGCGGCGGTCGGCTGATCCCGCTGTGCATCATCCCCCTGTGGGACATCGACCTGGCCGTTGCGGAGATCCGCCGCAACGCCGCCCGCGGGGTGCGCGCCGTCACCTTCTCCGAGATCCCCACCTACCTCGGTCTGCCCTCCATCCACTCCGGCTACTGGGACCCCTTCTTCGCCGTCTGCCAGGAGACCGGGACGGTCGTCAACATGCACATCGGGTCCTCCTCCCAGATGCCGGCCGCCTCCCCCGACGCCCCGCCCGCCGTCCAGGCCTCGCTCAGCTTCAACAACGCCATGGCCTCGATGATGGACTTCCTGTTCAGCGGGGTCCTGGTGAAGTTCCCGCAGCTCAAGCTCGCGTACAGCGAGGGCCAGATGGGCTGGATCCCGTACGCCCTGGAACGCGCCGACGACGTCTGGCAGGAGCACCGGGCCTGGGGCGGGGTCCGCGACCTGATCCCGGAGCCGCCGTCCACGTACTACTACCGGCAGATGTTCTGCTGCTTCTTCCGGGACAAGCACGGCATCGCCTCGCTCGACGTCGTCGGACGCGACAACGCCACCTTCGAGACCGACTACCCGCACGTCGACTCGACCTTCCCGCACACCAAGGAGGTCGCCCTCGACCACGTCGAGGACCTCGACGAGGAGACGGTCTACAAGCTGATGCGCGGCAACGCCATCCGCATGCTCGGCCTCGACCTGGACCGCGATCGGGCCGGGACCAGGGCGGCACGGTAGTGGACCTCGCGTACACGCAGGAGGAGCAGGAGTTCCGGGCGCGGCTGCGCGAGTGGCTCGCCAAGGTGCTGCCCGAGCTGCCGCCCCAGCCGTCCCCCGACGACTGGCCGGGTCGCCGCGCCTACGACCTCGGCTGGCAGCGCAGGCTGTACGACGCCGGGTACGCCGGCCTGCACTGGCCCGTCGACGCCGGCGGGCGCGGCGCCAGCCCCACCCAGCACCTGATCTTCCTGGAGGAGACCGAGCGCGCCGGGGCGCCCTACGTCGGCGCCAACTTCGTCGGACTGCTGCACGCCGGTCCGACCATCGCCGCCGAGGGCACCGCCGAGCAGCGGGCCCGCTGGCTGCCGCCCGTGCTGCGCGGCGACGAGGTCTGGTGCCAGGGCTTCAGCGAGCCCGGCGCAGGCTCCGACCTGGCCTCCCTGCGCACGCGCGCGGTACGGGACGGCGATGCGTACGTCGTCACCGGGTCGAAGATCTGGACCTCGCACGCGGAGATCGCCGACTGGTGCGAACTCCTCGTCCGCACCGACCCCGGGGCCCCGCGTCACTGGGGCATCTCCTGGCTCGCCCTGCCGATGGACGCCCCCGGCGTGACGGTCAGACCGCTGCGCACCCTCGCCGGGAGCACCGAGTTCGCCGAGATGTTCCTCGACGAGGTGCGCGTCCCGGTCGCCCACCGGGTCGGGGAGGAGAACGACGGCTGGCGGGTCACCATGGTCACCCTCTCCTTCGAGCGGGGCACGGCCTTCGTCGGCGAGGTGGTGGCCTGCCGGCGCACCCTGGCCGGGCTCGCCCGCACGGCCAGGGCCAACGGCCGGTGGGACGACCCGGTGCTGCGGCGCCGCCTCGGCCGGCTGCACGGGGAGTTCGGCGCGCTGTGGCGGCTCACGCAGTGGAACGTGAGTGCGGCCCAGAGGTCCGGCGGGGTCCCCGGGACGGGTGGATCGGTGTTCAAGCTCGCGTACTCGCACGCGCGGCAGGAGCTGTACGACGCGGCCGCCGAGGTGCTGGGCGCGGGCTCGCTCGCACTGGAGGAGGAGTGGGTGCGCGAGCGGCTGTCCTCCCTGTCGTACACGATCGCGGCGGGCACCTCCCAGATCCAGCGCAACATCGTCGCCGAGCGGATCCTCGGCCTTCCGAAGGGCCGGTGAGGGCATGGACTTCCAGCCGACGCAGGAGCAGCGGGACCTGCGGGCGGGCGTACGGGAGCTGCTGGCGCGGCGGTACGGGCGGGAGGTGCTGCGGGCCGCGGTGGACGGCCCGGTGGGCGGCAGCGGCCCGGCGGGCGGCGCGGCCGGCGGTCCGGCAGGCGGTCCGGCCGGGGCGGTGGTCGACCGGGGGCTGTGGCGGGAGCTCGGCGAGGCCGGTTTCTTCGCGCTGCGGCTGCCGGAGGCGGCCGGCGGGGTCGGGCTCGGGCTCGCGGAGGCCGTGCTCGTCTTCGAGGAGGCCGGGCGGGCGCTGCTGCCGGGGCCGCTGGTGGCGACGCACCTGGCGGCCGGGACGGTCCCGGGCGCGGCGCAGGGTACCGCGGTGGTCACGGCCTTCGACCTGGGCGGGGCGCTGGTGACGCACCTCGGCGAGGCGGACGCGGTGCTCGGGTCGGCGGTGCCCCCGGCGGCACTGCTCCGCACGGGTGAGCCGGTCCGCTCGGCGGATCCCCTGACCCCGCTGCACCGCGTGCCCCCACCCGTGGACGCCGCCGGGGCGGACGCGGAGGGACGGGCGCAGGGACGAGCGGAGGCGCGGGCGGAGGGGCGTACGCAGGGGCGGGCGACTGCGTACGGCGACGAGGGCGCGCTGCTGACGGCCGCCCTCCAGCTCGGCAGTGCCCTGCGCACCCTGGAGCTGGCGGTGCGCCACGCGAAGGAGCGCGAGCAGTTCGGGCAGCCGATCGGGGCGTTCCAGGCGGTCAAACACCTGTGTGCGGGGATGCTGGTACGTGCGGAGGTGGCCCGTACGGCGGTCTACGCGGCGGCGGTGACGGCGGACCCCGGGGAGATCGCGGGGGCGAAGCTGCTCGCGGACGGGGCCGCCGTGAGCAATGCGCGGGACTGCCTCCAGGTCCACGGCGGAATGGGCTTCACCTGGGAGGCCGACGTCCACCTGCACCTGAAGCGGGCCTGGCTGCGGGCCGAGCAGTGGCGGACGGCCGGCGAGGCGGAGGAGGCGCTGGCGGCCGATCTGCTGGCCACCGCGGGGCCCTGACGCGGGACGCATGTCCGATTACGGAGAGTTGATATCGGTTTGTGTCCTTGGTTGGGCCCCATGCGGCCCGGATGCGGGGGACTGCTCCGGTACGCTCCCGGGAATGCGAGCGGTAGCGCGGCGTGAGCGCCGCACAGTATGCACCAGGCCTCGTTCTTCGCGCTGGAATATGCCCGAAGCGCTTGTTGTGGTGACTGTACGTCAACCATGCTGCTCTGCAGAGGGGTCACGTTCGGTGATCCCGTCCTGTCACAAGGCGACGTGTCCGCCGGTTCGGATGGTGTGAGCGGTGCAGGTGCTTCAGGTGCAGCTGGAGGTAGGACCGGACCCCGCCGAGGTCGGCCGGGCCCGCCGGTGGGCGCGTTCCCGGCTGGCGGGGTGCGGGATAAAGGACGACGAGCCGCTCGCCGAGACGCTGATCCTGCTGATCTCCGAGCTGGTCACCAACGCGGTCGTGCACACCGGGTGTCCGGCCGTCCTGCGGATGCTGTTCGGCGGGCCGGGTGTGCGGGTGGAGGTCGCGGACGCCAGTGACCGCGCCCCGGCTCGGCGGCAGGCCTGTGGGGAGGACACCGGCGGGCGCGGGCTGGAGCTGGTCGACGGGCTGGCCGACCGGTGGGGCTGGCAGCGCGAGGGCGCGGGCAAGCGGATCTGGTGCGAGGTCGACCGGGCGGACGGGGCCGGCGGCCGCGCCCCGACCTGCACGGACGGCCCGCGGGAAACTTTCGGGTCGAACCGGGAACCGCGCGTGTACCTCTAACGAGGTGTTGACGGTTCGTCAACTGTTGATCACCCTGGTGTGGAGCGATTCGTCGCGAGGGGACGCCAAGGGCAGGCCTTGACGAGTGCGGGTCGCGGGGGTGGCGGCTGCCGTGCCGCGCTCGGGGCGTGCGCGACTGTACGCCGCCACCCGCTGTACCGCACCCGGGCGTGCCCGGCTCCGCTCCGACGGTTGAGCGGTCGTCACCGTGGCGGGCTGACGAGCCCCATCTCGTAGGCCTTGATCACCAGTTGGACCCGGTCGCGGGCGTCCAGCTTCGTCAGCAGCCGCGCCACATGTGATTTGGCGGTGGCGATGGAGATGAACAGGCTCTCCGCGATCTCGCTGTTCGACAGGCCCCGTCCGACGAGTGTGAGGACCTCCTGCTCCCGCTCCGTGACGACGGGGACCCGCTCCGGGGCGGGCGCCGGGGCCGCGGCGAAGTCCGCTATCAGGCGCCGGGTGACGCCCGGTGCGAGCAGAGAGTCACCGGAGGCGACGACGCGGACGGCCGCCAGGATGTCGTCCAGCGCCATGTCCTTCACTGCGAAGCCGCTCGCGCCGGCGCGCAGCGCCCCGTAGACGTGGTCGTCTTCGTCGAAGGTGGTCAGGATCAGCACGCGGGCCCCAGCCCCGGCCGGGGCTCCGGCCCCCTCCCGGCCCTGACGCCCGCCCGGGCGGGCGGCGGTGATCTGACGCGTGGCCTCGATGCCGTCCATCTCCGGCATCCGGATGTCCATCACCACCACGTCGGGATCGAGCTCGGCGGCGAGCCGGACCGCCTCGGCGCCGTTCGCAGCCTCGCCGACGACTTCCAGGTCCGGGGTGTCGGCCATCAGGACACGCAGCCCCGACCGCACCAGCGGCTGGTCGTCGGCCAGCAGGACGCGGATGCTGCCGCTCATCGCTTCCCCTCCTTCACGTACGCGTGCTCGTGCTCGTGCTTGCGGTGGTCCTCGTCCTCGTCCTCGCCCTCGGTGTCCTGTGGGCCGGCCGGGTCAACGGGCAGGCCGGCCGTGACCCGGAAGCCGCCCCCGGGTATGGGCCCGGCCTCGAACCGGCCGCCGAGCAGAGCGGCACGCTCCCGCATGCCGGTGATCCCGAACCCGCTGCCGGAGTGCTCCACCGTGGCCCCCTGCCCATCGTCGGTGATCTCCAGGGCCAGTTCCCCCTGCCCGTACCCGACGGCCACCCGGCAGGTGCCGGCCCCGGCGTGCCGGACGACGTTGGTCAGGGACTCCTGCACGATCCGGTACGCGGCCAGTTCGATGTCCTGCGGCAGGGGCCGTCGTTCGCCCGACCGGACCACCTCGATCTCGACCCCGGTGTCGCTCGCGGTCGCGGCGGCGAGCTCCTCCAGTCCGTCGAGGCCGGGCGTGGGGGCCAGCGGGGCGGGCCCGCTGCGGCGCAGCGCCACCAGCGTGCGCCGTAGGCTCGCCAGGGTCTCCCGGCTCGTGGCCTCGATGGCTTGCAGGGATTCGCGGGCCTGCGCGGGCTGCTTGTCGATGACGCGGCTGCCGACCCCGGCCTGGATGGCGATGATGCCGATGCTGTGGGCGACCAGGTCGTGCAGCTCGCGGGCGATGCGCAGCCGTTCCTCGGTAAGGGCCTGCTCGGTGGCCCGGGCCTGCTCCTGCGCGGCGGACTCACGGCCGCGCCGCACCGAGTCGCCTATCAGCCAGGCCAGTACGACGATCGGCAGCTGGCTCTGCGCGAGCACGAGCGCGGGTCCGCCGAGGATGGGCCGAGCGAGCTGCCCCAGGAGCACGGCCAGCACCGTGACGGCGACCGCCGTCAGTGCCACCCGCCGGGGCCGGGAGGAGGCGACGCGACCGAGCGCGACAGCGCCGGCCAGCACCGGGACGAACGTCATCTCCGGCGTGTTCGTCACGAATATCAGTGCGCACGCGGTGAGCAGCATCAGCGAAAGGGTGACGAGCGGCGCCCGCCGTACCAGGACCGCGGCGACCGCGAGCCCGATCACGACGAGCAGCGGCCCCGGCCCGAAAACCTGATCGCCGACCCCGAGCGGTACCCGCAGCACTATGTTCGACAGCACGAGCGTGATCAGCCCGGCCCCGACCCAGAGCGCCGCCGTCTGCCACCGGTGTCCGGCCCCTACCTGCCGCGCACCGCCTTCTGCCTTCCCCCGTGAGATTTCCATGCCACGAACTTAACCACCGCCCCGCAGGCGGGACATCGGTCCGTGGGCTGCATCCCGGAGGCGGAGCCGCCGCGCATCCCTGCCCGGGCGGGCTGGGCCCGGGCAGGGACGCGCCGCGCCGTGCCGGCGGGTCGTTCGGCTACATCGGCTGCGGAACCACGACCGCGCACGCGCACTGGCCGGCGCTTCCCGCGCCGCAGGAGCAGGCAGCGGGCTCGGCTGCGTGGCGTTCGGCCTCCGGTGCGGGGCCGCCGCGCTCCCTGCGGGCCGCGTCCGCCTCGTCGCGGACCTTGTCGAGACGCTCCTCGAGGTGGGCGACGCGATCCCGGTAGCGTTCGAGCTCGGCACGCACGAACTCGACGTCGGCGACCCGCTGCGCGGCTTCGTTGCGGATCTTCTCCGTCTCCTCCTCGAACTGCTGCTTGGCCGCGTCCAGCTCGGCGATGGCCATCTCCACGGCCTCCTCCGCCAGCATCGCGCGCTCCTCGGCGGCCAGGGTGCGCTGGGTCGAGGCCTTGACCACCGTCTCGATGCGCGCCTCGGCGGCGGCCGAGTCCGTGATGACGGCCAGTTCTTCGAGGTAGCCGGGCAGCTCCGTGGCCAGTTGGGTCAGGAGCGCCACGAGGTCCTCGCGGCCGCCGGAACCGTCCTGCGGGGCCTGTGCAGCCGCGTCGGCCTGGGGCGCGACGGTCATGCCCGGCACCTGGGCCGTTGCGGCCGCCGCCGTGGCCGCCTTCTTGAGCTCGGCCGCCTGCCGCTTCTCTTCCTTGCGCTGCTGCCTCCTGGCGCGGAAGGCGCGGAACGCCCCCAGCGCGTTGTGGTCCGGGTGAGCGCAGTATCGGGGCGTCGGGGCATCGGGCGTCGGCGCCACGGGAGGGTGGGTGCATTCCGGGTAGGCACAAACCGGAAGGGTCTCAACAGTCATCTTCGCGCCTTTCCGGCGATGTCGGCTTTTCCGAAGTCCAACCGCCGATCGGCACGGCCTGCGCCGGACCGACTCACCAGGGGATGCCGACCACGCTAGATGCCGGCGCGGCCTTGCGGGAGCCGCGCCGGGGCCACGTCATCATTCGGTAAGAGTCTGCTCGTGGGACGCGGTAGCGCGGACGGCAACGGCGGCTGCGCGGCCGCGGCTTCGGCGAGTTCCAGTGGGTGACCGCGTCCGTGTGCGGCCCTCTCCTCACGCGTGGCCGACGGCCAGGGTGAGGTGCCGAACGGGCTGGACGCGCCACTCGGGCCTGCGCCCGTCACGCAGGACGATGCTGAACCCGGCGGGCTCGCCGCGGTGCAGGGCGGCGAGGGCCTGTACGCGCCCGCCGCCGTCGGCCCAGGCGAGGGCACGGTCGACCTCGGCGGGGGACAGGGCGAAGGGGTGTGTGGTCCGGATCTGCATCCGGACCAGCCGGATAGCCCTCTCCGGTGTCTCCAGCACGGTCCGGTACAGCAGTTCGGGACACCGGTCGCCACCGTCCCGGTAGCAGACGGCCTCGAACCAGTACCCGGTGTGGATCCCCACCGTGCAGTCCCGCGGCATTCGGGGAGAGGGTGGGGGCGGGTGGTCATGGCTGGTGCGACACATGCGCGGTACTCCTGCCCGTGCGGCGGGTTGCCCCCTCCTGGCCGATGCGAGCAGCGGGGAGGGGGCAACGATGCGCCCTCCCCAACTGGCGCAGGGCTGAGGAGGGTTGCGCTGCCCAGTCGGCTTCGGGCGGCGCACTGCAGACGCTAACGCTGTCGACAGATCGGTAGCAATGGTTTGACGTCTAACGGGTGAGACTGGCATATGCCGCAGTGATGAGCGGGCACGGCGCGACCCCCTGGCCTGGGTGGGCAGGGGGTCGCGAAGGGCGTCGTGCTGTTCAGGCGAGGTCGTCGAACTCGCCTGCGGCGGCGCCGTCGAGGAACGCCCGGAGCTTCGCCCGGGTGGTTCGGATGATGACGCCGGGGTCATCGCTCTCGCGGATCAGGACCTCGCCGTCCTTCACCGCCACTTCGAGGCAGTTGCCCGTATCTGCCGACTTGGAGGACTTGCGCCAGTTGATTTCCACTTTTCTCACGCCTTCACAGTTGTTGCGCCATCTCGCGGATGAAATCACGAGACCGTTCAGGGTCGTACGCCCGCTTCTCCGTCCGGTCCAGCACCGCCCGGTAGTTGGCAAGGCGCGTTTCGGCATCGAGCAGGACGGACCCTGTCGGAACGTCGGTCTGAACGGTGTCGAGCTGGGGCACCAGCCCGTACGCGTAGAGCGTCGGTCCGCCCGCATTGGGAAAGCCGCCGGCCTCGAAGGGGATCACTCGGACGGTTACGTTGTCCCGTTCGGACTGCTCCAGCAGGTAGGCGAGTTGGTTGACCGTGATTTTCCGGCTGCCAAACCGCATTCGCAGGGCGGCTTCGTGGATCAGGAAGCTACAGCTGAGAGTGTCCTTGCGGTCGAGTACATCGCGGCGCCGCATCCGCAGTGACAGGTAGCGTCGCAGGTCCACGGGCCGCAGGGCCGGAACTGCCTCCTCGAAAACGGCGCGTGCGTACTCCTCGGTCTGGAGTAGCCCGGGAACGTGCATGATCTGCACGCTGCGGAGCGCCGCGGCATGGTGCTCCAGTTCGCACAGGTCGAGCAGGCTCGCTGGAAGGTCGTCGCGGTAGTCGTCCCACCAGCCTCGTCCGCGCTCCTCGGCCATGGCCGCGAGTGCTTCCACGTAGGCCGGGTCGGGGCAGCCGTAGTGCCTCGCCCACGTGCGCACGCGTTCGCTGCTGACGCCGAACCGGCCGCTCTCGACGTTGCTCATGTTGGTTCGGTCGGTGCTGAGTTGGGACGCGGCTTCGGTCATCGAGATGCCGGCTTGTTCCCGGATCTTGCGAAGCTCGCTACCCAGTCGGCGCTGCCGAGCGGTCGGAGCCTTCCTTGGCGGCATCGGTTTCCCCTCTGTCGGCTCTCATCTTGGCGTGCTGCCGGGAGCAGGGTCCACCCGTCGCACCCGTCTTACTGAAAGCGTAGAACCTCCATGACGGACCGGCTACAGTCGGTGCCCGCACCACGCCGCACAGCGACGAGGCCGAAGTGCAGCCGCTGGCGGGGCGCGCCGGCCGCCGCGGCCCCCCCCCCCCGGGGCCCCCCCCGCCCCCCCCCCCGCGAGGCGCCCCACGGGCCGCCGCGGGCGCGCGCCCGGGCGCGCCCTGCCCGGGGCGGCCGGAGCCACGGCACGCAGCGCACGGCGGGGCGCGCGAACCCGTATCGCGTTGGGAGGGGCAGCATGAACACGAGCGTCTTGATCCCCATCGAGCCCGCGGCAGAACAGGGCCTCACCTACCGCATGGTCGCACCGAGCCGACCGGACACACCCCGCATCGCCAGGGACTGGGTGGTGTCGATCCTGCGCGGCGCCGGACACCCGCAGCTCGCGGACCGGGCACGGCTGTGCACCTCGGAGGTGGTGACCAACGCCCACCGGTACACGGACACGCCGGAGATCGCCGTGGAGTTGGTGCTGGTCGGAGGCCGTGTCACGGTCTCCGTGTACGACTCGGCGGTCGAGCGGTGGCCCTCCGGCCGCGGTAAGGGCCTCCCGGGTCCGCTCGATGCGCACGGCCGCGGTCTCGCGCTCGTCGCGGCGTACGCCGACGACTGGGACGTCAGTGCCCGGCCGGACCGCAAGGCGGTGTGGTTCCGGCTGGTGTGAGCTGCGGGGCGCGGCTTCCTCCCCCGTGCGGGGGAGGGAGTCCGTACGGGCGGAGGACGCGGCCCGGCGGCTGCTCGCCGCAGGATGGACCCATGCCCCGATTCCGCACGACGCACAGGATCGCCGCGCTCACCGCCTGCCTCGGTGCCCTCGCCTACACCGTCAGCAAGGTGGACCTGGCGAGGGACGGCGAGCTCGGCATGCCGGGCTTCCCCGCACCGGCCGACGCCTACGGTGCCGTCGCGGACGTCGCGACCGCCCAACTGGCCAACGCGGGCCTGGGCCTGCTCATGGCCGTCGTGGCGCTGCTCCTCCTCCGCCTCCCGCGGACCCGGTTCATCCGCTGGCCGGTGCTCGCCGCCTCCTGGGCGGGCATCGCGATGGTGGGAGCGGGCGTCCTCGGGTTCGGCGCCCGCGCGGCCGGCTTGGCGCCGGGCCTGGGGCCCACCCCTCCCCACCTGCCCACCGCGCTCGCGGCACTGCTCGTCGGCACCGTATGGGCGGCGGCCTGGGCCGTTGCATCGGTCTCCGCGGTCCGCACCGGTCAGAGAACGGCCACCGGGGCGACCGGGGTGCCGACCGCGCCGACGAAGGGTTCCGGCATGGCGGAGAGGAGGAACGCGTAGCGGCCCGTTTCTGCACAGGCTGTGGACAACGCCTCCAGGTTCCAGTTCTGGCCCTGGTGCATGCCCATCTCGACCAGGTGCAGGGCGTGGACGGGCAGCCAGAGGTTCTCGATCTCCGGCGGGAAGACCTCGAAGGTCAGGGTGTCGTTGGCCACGGCTGCCACGTCCCGGGCGTGGAACCACTCCGGGGTGCGGACCGACAGCCCCGGGGAGGGGAAGCCGTAGCCGTGCTTGTCGCCGGCCAGGTAGACCTGGACCTGGCCGGTGCGGACCAGGACGATGTCCCCCGCCCGGACCGTGGTCCCGCCGAACTCCTCCGCCTCCACCAGGTCCTCCGGGGTCACGGCGTGGCCGCCGGGAAGCCGGTCCAGCCCCTTGGCGCGGGCCACGTCGAGCAGGACCCCGCGCGAGACGATCGGCGCGGCCTTGTCGATGCCGCTGAACGCCGCCCGCCCGTGCGCCGTGATGGTGTCGGCGGGGCGACCGTTGTAGATGCGGCCGGAGTGAGAGACGTGGGTGAGGGCGTCCCAGTGGGTGCCCGCCTGGAGTCCCATGGTCACGGCGTCGTCGCTGCACGCCACCGTGCCCGGGCCGAACAGCTCCTGGTTGATCTGCACCATCGTGTGCAGGGGGTTGATCCGCCCCGGGATCAGCCCCGCCTGGACGCCGTCCTCCTCCAGCGGGAGCGCCAGCGGGATCCGGCGCCCGGTGCGCACCTCGGCGGCTGCCGCCCGTACCACCTCGTCGGTGATCAGGTTCAGGGTGCCGGTCTCGTCGTCGGCGCCCCAGCGCCCCCAGTTGTTGACGCGCTTGGAGATCTCGTGGAACTCGGCGGGCAGGGCCACGGTCCATCAACTCCTCGGCCGCGATTGCGGCTGCGGCGGGCTTGTGCGGCGGCGTCCGACTGCCCATAAAATCTAACGGTCCGTCAGAAACCGCGGGAAGGGGTCGGCGTGGGGAACTTCTTGGCAGGCAAGGTCGTGGCGGTCACCGGCGCCGGACGCGGCATCGGCCGCGCCGTCGCCCTCGCCGCCGCAGCCGAGGGCGCCAGGGTCGTCGTCAACGACTACGGCGTCGGCATCGACGGCGGCGCACCGACGAGCGAGATAGCCGAGACGGTCGTGAAGGAGATCCTCGCCGCGGGCGGCGAGGCCGTCGCCGTCGCCGACGACATCTCCACCATGGACGGCGGGCAGCGCGTCGTCGACACCGCACTCACCCGGTACGGCCGCATCGACGGCGTCGTCTGCGTCGCCGGCATCCTGCGCGAACGGATGCTGTTCAACATGTCCGAGGAGGAATGGGACCCGGTCCTCGCCACCCACCTCAAAGGGACCTTCACCGTCTTCCGCGCCGCCTCCGCCGTCATGCGCCGCCAGGGCTCCGGCACCCTCATCGGCTTCACCAGCGGCAACCACCAGGGCTCCGTCGCCCAGGCCAACTACAGCGCCGCCAAGGGCGGCATCATCTCCCTCGTCCGCTCCGCCGCCCTCGGCCTGCACAAGTACGGCGTCACCGCCAACGCCGTCGCCCCGGTCGCCCGCACCCGCATGTCGGCGAACGTCCCCATGGAGCTCAAGGAGATCGGTGAGCCCGAGGACGTCGCCGCCCTCGTCACCTACCTGCTCAGCGACAAGGCCCTCGCCCCCGGCGGCGAACGCATCACCGGGCAGGTGTACACGATCGCCGGCCCGAAGATCGCCGTCTGGGCCCAGCCGCGCGAACTGCGCGCCGGATACGCCGAGGGCCCCTGGACCCCCCAGAAGATCGCCGACTTCCTGCCCGGCACCGTCGGCACCGACCCGATGCCGATGCTCGCGCAGCTGGAGGCCATGGCCAGGGCGGCGGCCGCCAAGGGCCGCCCCAACGCCTAGGAGGGGCGGCACACCGTGGACTTCAGCTTCGGCGCCGAGGACGAGGAGCTGCGCGGCCGTGCCCGGGCCTGGCTCACCGGGCACCTCATGGGCCCGTACGCGCAGGCCGCCGGACTCGGCGGGCCCGGCAGCGAACACGAGGGAGTGGGGCCGCGCCGCGCATGGGAGCGCGAACTGGGCCGCGGCGGCTGGCTCGGCCAGGGCTGGGACCTGCCGCCCGGGGCGTACGGGCAGCAGCGGCTCTCCCTGACCGGGCAGGTGGTGTGGGCCGAGGAGTACGCCGCCGCGCGCGCCCCCGCCCGCGTCGGCCACATCGGCGAGAACCTCCTCGCCCCCACCCTCATCGCGTACGGGAGCCGGGAGCAGCAGGACCGCTTCCTGCCCGGCATCGCCCGCGGCGAGGAACTGTGGTGCCAGGGGTACAGCGAGCCCGGTGCCGGCTCCGACCTCGCGGGCGTACGGACGGCCGCGGTACGGGACGCCGCCGACGGCCGGCTGCGCGTCACCGGCCAGAAGACGTGGACCTCGCTGGCCCGGGACGCCGACTGGTGTTTCGTGCTGGCCCGCACCGAGCCCGGCTCCCGGCGGCACCGGGGGCTGTCGTTCCTCCTCGTGCCGATGGACCAGCCCGGCCGGATCGAGGTGCGGCCCATCCGGCAGATGACGGGGACCTCCGAGTTCAACGAGGTCTTCTTCGACGGGGCGGTCGCGGCCGAGGTCGTCGGCGGGGAGGGCGACGGCTGGACCGTGGCCATGGGCCTGCTCGCGCTCGAACGCGGGGTCTCCACCCTCGTGCAGCAGATCGGCTTCGCGGCGGAGCTGGAGCGCGTCCTGGCCGCGTACGCCGCCACTGCGTACGCCGCCACTGCGCACGGCGCCACCGCGCACGGCGGGCCCGGTGCCGGGCCCGGTGCGGGGGACCCCGTACTCCGCGACCGGCTCGTCCGCCAGTGGGCCGAGCTGCGCACGATGCGCTGGAACGCACTGCGCACGCTCGGCGGTGCCGGCACCGGCGGCGCGTACGGCACCGCCGGTGAGGGCGGTGCGGCCGGTGCGGCCGGTGCTGACGGCGATCCGGGTGCGCCCAGCGTGGCCAAGCTGCTGTGGGGCGGCTGGCACCGGCGGCTCGGTGAGCTGGCGGTTGCGGTCCGGGGCGCGGCGGCCACGGCCGGGCCCGCGGCCTGGGCGCCGGACCTCCCGTACGGCTCCGGACTCGACGAGGACCAGCGCCTGTTCCTGTTCACCCGCGCCGACACGATCTACGGCGGCTCGGACGAGATCCAGCGCGACATCATCGCCGAGCGCGTGCTCGGCCTGCCCAGAGAGGCGCGGTGAAGGCATGAGGGGCGTCGTGTTCGACGGCAAGCAGGCCCGGGTGGTGGACGATCTGGAGGTCCGCGATCCGGGACCGGGGGAGGTCCTTGTCGCGATAGCGGCGGCCGGGCTGTGCCACAGCGACCTGTCGGTGATCGACGGCACGATCCCGTTCCCCCCGCCGGTGGTGCTGGGGCACGAGGGGGCCGGGGTCGTCGAGGCGGTGGGGGCGGGGGTGACGCACGTGGTGCCCGGGGATCACGTGTCGCTGTCGACGCTCGCCAACTGCGGGGCCTGCGCCGACTGCGACCGGGGCCGGCCGACCATGTGCCGCAAGGCCATCGGGAGGCCGGGGCAGCCGTTCTCGCGCGGCGGGAAGCCGCTGTTCCAGTTCGCCTCGAACTCCGCCTTCGCCGAGCGTACGGTCGTCAAGGCCGTGCAGGCGGTGAAGCTCCCCGACGACATCCCGATGGCGTCAGCGGCACTGATCGGCTGCGGCGTGCTGACGGGCGTCGGTGCGGTGCTGAACCGGGCCCGCGTCGACCGGGGCGAGTCGGTGGTCGTCATCGGCGCGGGCGGGATCGGGCTCAACGTGCTGCAAGGGGCCCGGATCGCGGGGGCGACGACCATCGTGGCGGTGGACGCGAACCCGGCCAAGGAGGCGGTGGCCCGGCAGTTCGGGGCGACGCACTTCGTGGACGCCTCGGCGGTCGCGGACGCGCCGGCGGCGGTGAAGGAGATCCTCCCGACGGGCACGGACCACGCCTTCGAGTGCGTCGGCAACGTCCGGCTGATCCGCCAGGCGATCGACCTGCTGGACCGGCACGGGCAGGCCGTACTGCTGGGCGTGCCCGGCTTCGAGGAGGAGGCCTCCTTCAAGGTGTCCTCGATGTACCTCGACAAGACCGTGATGGGCTGCCGGTACGGATCCTCCCGGCCGCAGCGGGACATCGCCCTGTACGCGGAGCTGTACCGGAAGGGGCAGCTGCTGCTCGACGAGCTGGTGACCGAGGTCTATCCGGTCGAGGACTTCGCGAAGGCGGTGGACGACGCACAGCACGGGCGGGTGGCGCGGGGGGTGCTCACCTTCTGAACGGAGGCACGGGCTGTACCAATGCCGGGGCCGGCGCGGGTTCGCTCCCGAGCTCCCGCCGCACACGCGGTACGCCCCTCCGGCCGACCGGAGGGGCGTACCGCTGCCGGAACCCACGCCCGGGGGCCGGGGCGGGGCGGGCCGAGGGCGACGCAGGAGGGTGACGCGGGAGGTGACGCAGGGGGCTCAGCCGTCCTCCGCGAGCCGGCCGAAGCGCCCCCGGTGGAACAGCAGCGGACCCTCGTCGCCGACCGCCCCCAAGGCCTCCACCCGGCCGACGACGATCAGGTGGTCGCCGCCGGTGTGCACGGCGTGGATGCGGCAGTCGATCCAGGCGGACACCCCGTCGAGCAGCGGGGATCCGGTCGCGGGGGCGGGGGAGTGGGAGACCCCGGCGAACTTGTCGGCGCCGCTGACGGCGAACCGGCGGCACAGCTCGCCCTGCCCGGCGCCCAGGACGTTGACGCAGAACACGCCCGCGCGGGCGATCCGCGGCCAGCTGGTCGACGTACGGCCCACCATGAAGACGACCAGCGGCGGGTCCAGTGACAGCGAGGCGAACGACTGGCAGGCGAAGCCGGCCGGGCCGTATTCGCCCTCGCCCTCGCCCTCGTCTTCCCCGGGCGGGGCGGTGACGACGGTGACACCGCTGGCGAAATGCCCGAGCACGGTCCGGAACTCGGCGGGGCCGACGGGCGCGCGCTCGTCCTCGCCGACGGCCCTCAGGTCGGGACGGGGCAGAACGGCGGACTCCGGCTCGTACGCGGCGGAGCCGGGGCCGGAACCCGGTGCGCCGACTGACCTGAGGTATCGGACGACGGTGGCCGCCATCCCTGCGTGTCCCATCACACGACGATTGAAACTGACGGTTCGTCAGATGGGAAGGGGTTGGTGGACGGCAGGGTCTCGGCGGTGCTCTTCTGTCCGACCGTGTACATCGGCCCGGGGCGGCGCATGGCGCGGAGGGCGCGGCGCGCCCCCGTGTCCGCCGAACGGGTGAATCGGGGGCGGTGGCGCGCGCTGCTGGGACGGGCGCGCGCGCCGGCTCGGCAAGGTGTCCCCGGACGCCCGGACGGCACCGCCGTGCGCGTACCCGTATCCCGTTCCGTACCCGTACCCGTACCCGCACCGCCGACCCGCCGGAGGAACCGTGCTCGGAACCGACTTCAGCAAGGGCTCACCCAACTGGCTCGACCTCGGCAGCCCCGACACCGCCGCGGCCGCCGCCTTCTACGGCGCTGTCTTCGGCTGGACCCACGCCTCCGCCGGGCCCGACGCGGGTGGGTACGGCTTCCTCCAGCGCGACGGCAAGACCGTCGCCGGGCTGGGGCAGCTGACCGAGGAAGGCGCGAGGTCGGCCTGGATGGTCTATTTCATGACCCCGGACATCCGGTCCACCGTCGAGGCGGTCAAGGACGGCGGCGGGACGATCCGCATGGAGCCGGAGGACGCCATGGCGGAGGGCTGGCTCGCGCAGGCCACGGACCCGCAGGGTGCGGAGTTCGCGCTGTGGCAGCCCGGGAAGACGGCCGGGTTCGAGGTGGCGTCCGCCGAGAACACCCTGCTGTGGGCCGAGCTCCACGTGCCGGACCCCGCCGCGGCCTTCACCTTCTACCGCGGGCTCTTCGGCTGGCGCGGCGAGGAGATGCAGGCGCCCGGGATGACGTACCAGGTGCTCAGCGTCCAGGAGGGCGACCAGAAGGAGGCCTCGTTCGGCGGGATCGCCCCGATGGGCGACGCGGCGGGCGGCGAGAGCGGCGGGGAGCGGCCGCGCTGGGTGCCGTACTTCAACGTGGCGGACGCCGACGCGACCGAGGCCGCCGCGGTGAACGCGGGCGGCACGGTGCTGATGCCCTCGACGGACGTGCCGGACGTCGGCCGGATCGCGTGGCTGGCGGACCCCTTCGGCGCGGTGTTCGCCCTGCTGAAGCCCAACCCGCAGATGTAGCCGCCGGCGGGCCCGGCGGGCGGGTCAGCGGCCCAGGTACTTCGGGGTGCGGCGCTCCACGAAGCTCGCCACGCCCTCCACCGCGTCGGCCGTCGTCATGTTGATCTCCTGCGCGGTGGCCTCCGCGGCCAGGGCCGCCGCCCGGTCACCGTCCAGGGAGGCGTTGACCAGTTGCTTGGCCAGGGCGATGGCCCGGGTCGGACCCTGGGCGAGCCGTTCGGCCCACTCCCGCGCGCGGGCCTCCAGCTCCCCGTCGGGGACGACCCGGTTGACGAGCCCGAGCCGCTGGGCGTCGGCCGCCGGGACGGCATCCCCGAAGAAGATCAGCTCCTTGGCGCGCTGCGGGCCGACCAGCCGGGGGAGCAGGTAGGCGCCGCCACCGTCGGGGACGAGGCCGCGGCGGACGAACACCTCGATGAAACGGGCCGACTCGGCCGCCAGGACCAGGTCGCAGGCGAGCGCGAGGTGCGCGCCGATGCCGGCCGCGGTGCCGTTGACGGCGGCGACGACCGGTTTCTCGCAGTCGAGCACGGCAGTGATCAGGCGCTGCGCCCCGAGCCGGATCATCCGGGCCACGTCGCCGGCGACGCGCTCGCCGCCGGCTGGGGGTGCGCCGCCGGCCGCCGGCGCGCTGCCGGTTGCGGGTGCGCTGCCGGTTGCGGGTGCGCCGCGCAGGTCGGCGCCCGCGCAGAAGCCGCGGCCGGTGGCGGTGATGACGACGGCCCGGACGGCGGGGTCGGCGGAGGCCTCGGCGAGCAGCGCGATGACGCGTTCGCGCTGCTCCCAGGTCACGGCGTTCATGGCCTCGGGGCGGTTGAGGGTGATCCACGAGACCCCGTTGTCAGTGCGGTGCAGTACCAATGTGTCGAGGGGTCGTGTTGCCGCTGCGGGTTCGACTTGGGGGGAGTCGGTCATGGGGGAGTTGCTCCGATTCGGGGTGCGGACGGAACGGGTTGCGCGGGCTGTGTGTGCCGTACGGGCTGTGTGTGCCGTGCGGGCTGGATGCGCCGTGCGGGCTGGACATGCGGTCGGGGCTGTACGTGGCCTACGCGGACTGCCTGCTGCCGTACGGCTCTTACGGGGGATCTCAGCCCGGCCACCGGACCCGCCACCGGACCCGCCACCGGCGCGGCAGCCTGGCCGCGTCCCGGCCGCCGGGGCCGCGCTGTTGCCGCTGCCCGCGGTGTCAGCGGCAGATGGCCAGCGCGTCCAGCGCCACCGCTCCCTGCCCGCGAGGGAGCACCATCAGCGGGTTGATGTCGAGCTCCGACAGGACACCGCCCAGCTCCAGCGCCATCCGCTGCACCCGCAGCACGACCTCGACCAGCGCGTCGGCATCGGCCGGGGGCGCCCCCCGGACCCCGTCCAGCAGGGCCCGGCCGCGCAGTTCGGTCAGCATCGCCCGGGCCTGGTCCTCGCCGAACGGCGGCACCCGTACCGCCGCGTCGTGCAGCACCTCGACCAGGACCCCGCCCAGCCCCACCGTCACGGTCGGGCCGAAGAGCGCGTCCTGCGTGACGCCGACGAACATCTCGACCCCGCGCCGCACCATCTGGCAGACGAGGATCCCGTCCAGCGGGATGTTCTCGTACCGTGCGATGTCCGTGAGCTCCCGGTACGCGTCCCGGATCTGGCTCGCCGAGGTCAGCCCGACCTTCACCAGCCCGAGCTCCGTCTTGTGCGCGAGCTGCGGGCCCGAGGCCTTCATCACCACCGGGTAGCCGACCAGGCCCGCCGCGCGGACCGCGGCCGCCGCGCTGGTGACGAGCTGCTCGCGCGGCACCCGGATCCCGTACGCCCGCAGCAGCTGCTTCGCCGCGTGCTCGCTGAGCTGCTGGCCCGGGCGCATCAGCGCCTGCGCCTTGCGGTACGAGGGGGACGGGGTCCGCGGGGCGTCGGCGAAGGGGGACCGGTAGCCGGTGGTGAAGCGGTGGTGGTCGAGGTAGGCACGCACGGCGGTGATGCAGTTGCCGAAGGTGCGGAAGGTGGCCACGCGGGAGGAGCCGAGCAGGGTGGTGCGGTAGGCGTCCTCGGTGCCGACGGGCGAGCCCCAGACCACGCAGATCAGCTTGTCGGTCTCCTCGGCGGCGTCCACCAGGTCCTGGGCGAGCCGGTCGCTCATCGGCGGGAAGGGGCCGGTGATCGGACAGATCAGCACGCCCACGGACGGGTCGGCGAGCATCGCGTCGATGATCTTCCGGCCGCGCCAGTCACCGACCGGGTGTCCGCCGTTGTCGATGGGGTTGGCGACGTTCAGATAGTCCGGGATCCACTGGTGCAGCTCGTCCTGTTTGGCCTGCGAGAGCGTGGGCAGGTGGAGGCCGGCCTCGCTGGCGAGGTCGGCGAAGTGGGCTCCCGTGCCACCGGAGATGGAGTAGACGACCACTCCGTCGGTCAGGGGCCGCCGGGCCCGGGCGAGCAGCGCGGCGGTGTCCTGGAGCTCGTCCAGGGCGTCGACGCGGATGACGCCGAACTGGCGCATCGCGGCGTCGACGACGGCATCGGCGCCGGTGAGCTTGCCGGTGTGGGAGGCGGCGGTCCGGGCGCCGGTCTCCGTGCGGCCGACCTTGACGGCGACGACCGGGACCCCGTTGCGGGCGGCCCGGTCTGCGGCCAGGAGGAACGACCGGCCGTCCTTGAGGCCCTCCACATAGCAGGCGATCGCGCCGACCTCGGGCTGCTCGGCGAAGTAGGAGATGAAGTCGGCGGTTTCGAGGTCCGCCTCGTTGCCCGTGGGAGCCCAGTGGGAGAGCCGTATGCCCAGATCCTGGAGGGTGTACACGGGCCGGCCCTGGTGGCCGGACTGGGTGATCAGCGCGATGGCCGGGCCCTGGAGGTCGTCCCGGAACTCCTGGAAGGCGTTGAGGTTGGTGTTGGGGCCGAGGAGGCGAAGGCCCGATCGCCGGACCGCGGCGGCGAGCCGCGCCTGGGCGGCGGCGCCGGACGCGCCGGTCTCGGCGAAGCCGGAGGCGAACGCGACGGCGAACTTCACCTTGGCCTCGGCCAGCTCCTCGATCACCGGGACGGGGTCGCCGACGAGCAGCACCGCGAGGTCCACCTGTTCGGGCAGCGCGGCCACGGAGGCGTGGCAGGGCAGCCCGAAGACGGTGGTGCGGGTCGGGTGCACGGGATGGATCCGGGCGCCGACGCGCTCCGCCCAGACGATGAGCTGCCGGGTGATGCCGGTGTTGGGCCTGCCCTCGGCGTCGGAGGCACCGATGACGGCGACGGACACGGGCCGGAAGAACCGGTCCAGGTCCGGCACCTCGGCGTCCAGGGGCCGTCCGCTCACGTCCAGGGCGATGGCGTCCTCGGCGGAGGCCGGTGCGGTGGAGTGCACGGCCTCCCGGGGGGTTTCCCCGCAGGCCTCGACACGCGCACGGAAGTCGGTGGTCAGGGTGCCGTGAGTAGATCCAAGCATCGCTTCGCCCGCTCCCTGCTCGATGGACGATCAGCCTCAATGGCGATTACTGACTTGCAGTCAGATTCTCGGCCAGACCCAGACTACTGAACTGACAAGTCGTCAGGAACACTGCGGCGCAGGAAAGGTGGTGGAGGAGATGTGTGGAAGGGAACGGTGACAGATGCGGGAGGCGCGGGTCCAGGGGTGGATTCGGACGAGGTTGGGGCGGGGGTGTTGGGGTGCTGGGGTACCGGGGGCTGGGGTGCTGGGACGCCGGGGTGGCGAGGTGTTGGGGTGTTGGGGTGGCCGGGTTTCAGGGTTTCAGGGTTTCCGGGTGTCGGGGAGGGCTCAGGCGAGGGGGTCGACGGGGCGCAGGCCGGTGTCCGGCAGGGCCTCGTCCCGCTCCAGGGCTCCGGGCCGGACGCCGAGGCGGCGGGCCACCACCTTGGCGATCTTCTCGGCGTCCCGTGCCATCTCGCGGAACATCCCGCTGATGGGGTTGCCGAAGCCGGTGAAGTGCAGGCCGGGTGTGTGCGGCAGGGTGCGCGCACCGTGCGCGCGGGGCCGGCCGCGCTCGTCGAGTACGTCCAGGTGCCCGACCAGGCCCTCCAGGGCGCGCCGGTAGCCGGTGGCGGCGATTACCACGTCCGGGGTGATCCGCGAGCCGTCGGCGAGCACCACTTCCGCCGCGTCGAAGGAGTCCACCGCGGCGACGGGCTCGACCCGGCCGGCGCGGACCGCGTCGATCAGACCGACGTCCTGTACGGGGATCGCCCCCTGCTTGACCCGGCTGTACAGGCCGGTGGCGGGGCGGGGCAGCCCGTGTGCCGACAGGTCCGGGACGGACGCTTTGGCGATGAGCGCGCCCAGCCGGTCCACGAGGGGTACGGGCAGTCGTCGCACCAGGATCCCGCTGCGCTGGGCGGGCCAGCCGGCAGTGGAGCGGTGCACGATGTGCGGTGCGGTCCGCACGGCGAGCCGCACCCGCGCGGCACCGCCCTCGGCGAGGTCGACGGCTATCTCGGCGCCGGTGTTGCCGACGCCGACCACGAGGACGTCCAGGCCGGTGTACGGCTCCGGGTTCCGGTAGTCGCGGGCGTGCAGCAGCTGCCCGCCGTACGTGTCGCGGCCCGGCCAGTCGGGGACCACGGGCGTGTGGTTGAACCCGGTGGCCACGACCACGGCCCGGCCGGTGAGCACGCGCCCGCCGGTCGCGTGCAGGAGCCACGCGTCGGAGTCGGGGCTGCCGGCCTTGGTGGTGCGGGTGCGCTCGGTCTGGTGCTTTGCGTCGGTGCTGGTGTCGGTTTCGGTTTCGTTGTCTTTGGTGCTGTCGGTGTGCGGGGCGCGCTCGATGCGGGTCACCTCGACACCGGTGACGAGCTCCAGCTCGTGGAACTCTGCGTACTTCTCCAGGTAGCGCACCACGTTGTCGCGGGACACCCAGCGGCCGAACCGGCGGGGTATGGCCAGGCCGGGCAGGGCGGAGAGCCGGCGGGTGGTGTGCAGGTGGAGGCGGTCGTAGTGGCCGCGCCAGGAGGATCCGACCGTGTCGGTCTTCTCCACGACCACCGCGCGGATTCCGCGGGCGCGCAGCGCGGCGGCCGCGGCGAGACCGCCGGGCCCGGCGCCTATCACGTACACGGGGCGGGGGTCGGTGGTCAGGTCTGGGGTGGTGGGGACTCCGGGCATGAGGAGTGAGCGTATCGACACACAGTGTTGTTGGGGATCTCGGGGAAGGAGGGAATCGATTGCGGATCGGTCACGGTGGGTGTGGAGCGTTGATCCGTCGGAGGGGGTGGGCGGGTAGAGGGCCTTGCGGGATCGACCCGGATCCGCTCAACTGACGTACCGTCAGATTGGCTGGAGAGGGAAGGCGGCGACTGCCGATGCAGACCGTCTGGCTCAGTGGGGCCGAGTGGCTCGCCGTGCTCCGGATAGGCCTCGGCCTGTGGTGGCTGGAGAGCTGGCGGCACAAGGACAAGAAGGGCTGGTTCGAGCGCGGTACGGGCATCGCCTGGGCCGCCGACGTCGCGGGCAAACACCGCTGGCCCTTCGTGAAGCACGGCTTCGAGAAGGTCGTCCAGCCCAGGCCGCGGCTGATGGCGTACGTCGTCGTCTACGCGGAACTCGCACTCGGCCTGGGCCTGGTGCTCGGATTCCTCACGCCGGTCGCGCTGGTGGGCGGGCTGCTGCTGAACCTGCTCTACCTGCTGCTGATGATCCACGACTGGGCGGAGCAGGGGCAGAACGCGATGATGATGCTCACATCCCTCGTCGCGCTCCTGGCCATGGGCTGGCAGGCCTGGTCCCTCGACTCGGCGCTGGGACTGTTCCTGTGAGCGCGGGTGCGGGTGTCGGCGGGGGTGCGGGTGCGGGGGTGAGTGGTGGGGTGCGGTACGACCTGCCGGACGTGGACGAGTTCACCCGCCCCTACTGGGAGGCGGCCGCCGAGGGGCGGCTCCTGCTGCGCCGCTGCGCGCAGTGCGGGCGGGCGCACCACTACCCGCGGGAGTTCTGCCCGTTCTGCTGGGCGGGGGAGGAACAGGTCGGCTGGGAGCGGGCCGGCGGACACGCCGCCCTCTACACCTGGTCCGTGGTGTACCGCAACGACCTGCCGCCGTTCGGGCAGCGGGTCCCGTACACGGCCGCGGTCGTCGACCTGGCCGAGGGGCCGCGGATGATGACGGAGGTCGTCGACTGCGACCCGGCGGACCTTCGGGTGGGGATGCCGCTGGAGGTGGCGTTCCGCGAGGCGGCGGAAGGCGTGTGGGTGCCGGTGTTCCGCCCACGGTGACCCGCCCGCCGGAGGTGGGCGAGCAGGTCAGGGCCAGAGCAGCTCACGGACCCACGCGGAGGCGTCAGGCGTGCGGCGGTAGCGCAGTCGGACGTGCCGGCGGGCGGCGTCGCCCTGGAAGAACTCGACCTCGCAGGGGGCGAGGACGTACCGCGTCCAGGTCGGGGCGGGGGCGTCCGGCTCCGTACCGGCCCGCTCCCAGGCGGCGGCCGAGGCTTCCGCCAGCTCCGGTACGGAACCGAGCACCTCGCTCTGCCGGCCGGTGAGCGCCGCGGCGAGCGCGCCCCGCGACCGGACCGCCAGGTCCGCCCGGCTCTCCTGCGGGCCGCACGCGGTGACCCGCCCCCGGATCCGGACCTGGCGGCCGACCGAGGCCCAGTAGAACACCAGCGCCGCATCCGGCTGCCCGGCCAGCTGGCGGCCCTTGGCGCTGGTGGCGTGCGAGGCGAAGTGCCAGCCGCGCGAGTCGGCGTCGTGCAGCATCAGGATCCGGACGTCGGGCCGTCCCTCCGCGTCCACGGTGGCCAGACTCATCGTGTGCGGCTCGATCTGCCCCGCCCGGGCCGCGTGCACGAACCACTCCCGGAACAGCGGCACCGGCGCGTCGGGCGCGACTTCGGGGTCGAAGGCGGGGAGCTGGGTGTCCCACACGCGGAGCGAGTGCAGGGTGCTGTGGAACTCGTCGTCGTGGGTCTCACCGTGCATGGGGCCAGGGTAGGGGGCGGGGCGGGGTGGTGCCGGGTGGGGTCGGGTCGGGTGGTGCGGGTGGTGGGGGCGGGCTGGCCGGGAGGGGGCCCGTACCAGGTGGACCGGGGCGACCGTCCCCCCGCCCCCTCACCCCCTGCCCAGGATCACCGTCCCCGACGAGCAGAACCAGCCTCCCGTGCCCGAGGCCACGGCCACCTCCGGGAGGGTGCCGTCGCGGCGGGTGACCTGGCCCGGGCCGCGTTCGCCGCGGAGCTGGCGGACCGCCTCGACCAGCAGGAACAGGCCGCGCATGCCGGGGTGGCAGGCCGAGAGGCCGCCGCCGTCGGTGTTGACCGGCAGCTCGCCGTCCCGCAGCAGGCGGCCCTTTTCCACGAAGGCTCCGCCTTCCCCCTTCGCGCAGAATCCGAGGTCCTCCAGGGTCACCAGGGTCATGTACGTGAAGGCGTCGTACAGCTCGGCGAGGTCCACGTCCGCCGGGGTGAGCCCTGCCCGCCGGAAGGCCAGGCGGCCCGAGACGGCGGCCGGGGACACCGTGAAGTCGTCCCATTCCGACATGGTGGTGTGGGACACGGCGGTGCCCGTTCCCAGGATCCAGACCGGCTTCTTGGCGGTGTCCGGTACGCAGTCCTCGGCGGCCAGCAGCACGGCGCAGCCGCCGTCGGAGCGGATGCAGCAGTGCAGCTTCGTGAAGGGGTCGGCGATCATCTCGCCGGACAGCACCTCGTCGGCGGTGATCGGGTCGCGGAACATCGCGTCCGGGTTGGTGGCCGCGTTCGCGCGGGCCTGTACGGCGACGGAGGCGAGCTGTTCCAGAGCGGTCCCGTACTGGTGCATGTGGCGGCGGGCGGCCATCGCGTACTTGGCGACGAGCGTGTGCCCGTACGGGACCTCGAACTGCAGCGGCCCGCGCGCGCCGAAGGAGAGGTTCGAGGTGCGGCGCCGGGCCTTGATGTCCGCCCGGGCGGTGGATCCGTAGACCAGGAGGACGGCGCGGGCGTGGCCGGCGGCGATGGCGTCGGCCGCGTGCGCGGCCATGACCTCCCAGGTCGAGCCGCCGACCGAAGTGGAGTCGACCCAGGAGGGGCGCAGGCCCAGGTACTCGGCCACCTCGACCGGGGCGAGCGTGCCGAGGCCGGCCGAGGCGAAGCCGTCGATGACGGAGCGGTCCAGGCCGGAGTCGGCCAGGGCGCGCCGGGCGGCCTGCGCGTGCAGGGCGTACGGGGTGGGGCCATCGACGCGGCCGCAGTCCGAGAGGGCGACGCCGACGACCGCGACCCTGCGGCGCGGCGCGGCGGAGGAGGGGGCGGGTCCCGACAGAGGTCCAGGCATGGGGAGACCGTACAGCTGACTGTTCGTCAGTTTCTAGGGTCACCCGTCACGGTCGTTGCCCGTCGCTCGCGGCGTTGCGCCTCTGGGCATCTGTGGGTAACGGGCCTAATATGACGCGCCGTCAGATACGGGGAGGAGCCCGATGATGGATGCCGCCTTCACCGCGGAGCAGGACGGCATGCGCCGCACCCTGCGCGAGATCCTGGCCAAGCGCTGCGGCCCCGACGAGGTCAAGGCCGCCGTCCGCACCCCCGACGGGTACGACCGGGAGCTGTGGGGGCAGCTGGCGCGACAGGTCGGCCTGCCCGGCATCGCGGTGGCCGAGGAGTACGGGGGTGTGGGCTGCGCCCCCGGTGACCTGGCACTGGCCTGCGAGGAGACCGGGCGGGCGCTGCTGCCCTCGCCGCTGTTCGCCACCGCCGCGCTGGCCGCGCCGCTGGTCACCGCCCTCGGTAGTGCAGCCCAGCGCTCCGCGCTGTTGCCCCGGCTCGCCTCCGGCGGGCTCACCGCCGCGCTGGCGGTCCCCGGCCCGGCCCTGTCCACGGCCCTCGGGCTGACCGCCGACAACACCCCGGGCGACTGGGCCGGCGGGGGTCGGGCCGGCGGGGTGCAGGCCCGGCGGGGCGAGCGGGGCGGCTGGCGGCTGTACGGGGAGGCCGTGCAGGTGCTCGACGGGCACAGCGCGGACCTGTTGCTGGTCCCCGCGCACGCGGGTGGGTTCGCCCGGAGCCGGACCCTGCTGTTCCTCGTCCGGGGGGACGCGCCCGGGCTCGTTCGGTCGCGGCAGACCGCCCTGGACGAGACGCGGCCGCAGGCTTGCGTCCAACTGCGTGACGTCGACGCCGAGTTGCTGGGTCGCTCCGGCGGTTCCGGCGACGCGGGCGCCGACGGTTCCGGCGGTCGCGTCCTGCGCGCGCTCGCCGCCACCGGGCGCACCGCCGCCGCCGTCCTCGCCGCCGAGGCGGCCGGGGCCGCCGGTCAGGCGCTGGACCGGACGGTGGAGTACGTGCGCACCCGGGAGCAGTTCGGCCGGGCCATCGGCTCGTTCCAGGCGGTCAAGCACCGGCTCGCCGACCTGTACGTACAGGTCCAGGCGGCCCGCTCGGCCGCGTACTACGCCGCATGGGACCCGGGGCAGGGCGGCCTCGCCCTCGCCCAGGCGCTGGAGGCCCTGCGGCTCACGGCGGGCGAGGCGATCCAGCTGCACGGCGGCATCGGCTTCACCTGGGAGCACGACGCCCACCTGTACTTCAAGCGGGCAGCGGCCGACGAGCTGCTCTTCGGCCCGGCCCACCGGCTGCGGGCACGCGCGGCCCACCAGGCAGGCCTGTTCGGCGCCGGGGCACCGGCGTCCGCGTCCGCGCACGCGCCCGTCCCCGCGCACCCCCTCCACCCCAGCGAGAAGGCGGCCGTCTGATGGCTCTCGGCGTCAAGATCGTCCAGAAGGTCTCGTCGACCGTGCTGTTCGCCCGCGTCGCACCGCACGTCATCCCCGCCCTCGACAGGGCCGTGCACCGCCTCACCCGCGGCAGGGTCATTCCCAGCGCCCGCATGCTCCCCGGGTTGATCCTCACCGCCAAGGGTGCGAGGACCGGGCAGCCGCGCAGCACGCCGCTCGCCTGCATGCCGGAGGAGTCCGGCGCCGGGTGGATCCTGATCGGCTCCAACTTCGGCCGCCCCGGACACCCGGCGTGGACCGCGAACCTGCTCAAGCACCCCGATGCGCAAGTGAGTTGGAAGGGGCAGGACATCGCCGTACGGGCACGGCTGCTGCAGGGCGCGGAGCGCGCCGCGGCGTGGCGGGCCGTGCTGGGGTTCTGGCCGCCGTACGCGACGTACCAGGCGCGCATCGAGCGCGAGATCCGGTTGTTCCGCCTGGAGCGTCGTTGATCGCGGCGGACCCCCGTCGCAGCGGATCCGGTCGCGACTGACGACGCCCGCGACTGACGACGCCCGCGACCTTCTGCGACGACGGCTTCCGTGACGGTGGATTCCGGCAACGGCGGACCCCGCGGCGGCAGCGGTCCGGAGGTGCGCCGTTACCTGGTCGGCTTCTTGCCGGTCATGCCCAGATGGACGAGCAGCGCCAGGTTCGGCTTGAGCTCGGCCTGCTTGACGCCCCAGGTCTGGAAGCCCTTCTGGTGCGAGGCGACCGCGGCCAGCATCGCGACCAGCGAGCCCGCCATCGCCGCCGGGCTGAGTTCCTTGTCGACCTTGCCCTTGGCCTGGAGCTCCTTGATCGACTCCGTAAGGGAGTTGGTGACGGAGTTCAGGATCTTCATGCGGATCTTGTAGAAGCGCTTGTCGCCCTCGGCCGCGCCGAGGTCGACGACGCGCAGGATCGCGTCGTTGCGCCGCCAGAAGTCCAAGAAGCCCTCGACGAGCTCCTCGGCCGCCTGCCAGCCGGCCTTGCCGACCCAGCTGCGCCCCTCGACGAGCGAGGTCAACTGCGCGCCCTCGGTGGCCATTTGCTCGGCGATCTCCAGGACGGCGCCCTCCACGTCCGGGAAGTACTGGTAGAAGGTCGCGGGGGAGGTTCCGGCCTTGCGGGCGACGTCGATGACCTTGACGTCGCGGTACGGCGAGGAGCTGAGCATCTCGCCGAGGCAGTCGAGCAGCTTCTGCCGCGTCGCCTGACCGCGTCGGCCGGCAACGCGGCCGTCGACGGTGCGTACTTGTCCTGTCATGCCGTCAGCTTACCGAGGGGTGATCGGGGCGCGATTCGGCCGCCTGCAAATGGGGTTACGTGATACCTGGCCTGGCCAATGGGCGCTCCCGAGGGGTCCGGCGGGCGGTTTCCGGCCGGATTCCTGCCGTGGGCCCGGTCCGGTCCGGCCGCCCGAGGGGGTGGTCGCTTTCTTCCAGTATCCCCCAATTAGTCTTATCAACAGGCTGTGGACAAGTCTTCGGGCGGATCATGGCCGAAGGGCATCGCTGGGAGCTGCGCGGGAGCGTACGGAGGGTACACACCCCCGCACAACGGAAGGAAACGGGCCATGGCCGCATTCGCGGAAGGCACACCCTGCTGGGTGGACGCCTCGCTTCCGGACGTCGAGGCGGGCAAGCGCTTCTACGGCGAGCTCTTCGGGTGGACCTTCAGCGAGGGCGCCGGCGCCCAGTACGGCGGCTACACCCAGGCCTACAGCCGCGGCCGCAACGTCGCCGGCCTCGCCCCGAAGCCCGACGGCCGCATGCCCACCGTCTGGGGGATCTACCTCTACACCCGCGACGCCTACGCCTGCGCCGCCCGCATCCGCGCCTCCGGCGGCCAGATGGTGATGGACCCGCAGCCCGTCGGCCCGTACGGCACCGCGGCCCTGGCCGCCGACCCCGGCGGGGCCGTCTTCGGCTTGTGGCAGCCCGGCACCCACCACGGCTTCGAGGCCCAGCAGGAGCCGTACACCTACTGCTGGGCGGAGCTCTACACCCGGGCCCGCGACGCCGTCGACGTCTTCTACGCCAACGTCTTCGGCTTCGTCCCCGAGGACCAGGACGACGACGGCTCCGGCGTCGAGTACCGGCTGTGGTCCCCGCCCGGCAGCGCGCCCGGGGCCGAGACGGCCATCCTGGGGCGCAGCCTGATCACCGACGCCTTCCCGGAGATCATGCCGGCGCACTTCCTCGCGTACTTCGCCGTCCCTGACTGCGACCGGTCCGTCGGGATCGTCAAGCGGCTCGGTGGCCGTGTCACCGCCGATCCGTTCGACACGCCGTACGGGCGGATCGCCGTCGTCGCGGACAACCAGGGTGCGGTCTTCGCCCTCCTCTCGGAATCCGCCGAGCAGCCCGCCGCCCCGCCCGGGCCGGCCTGAGCCCGCCTGGGACCGGCCCGAGCCCGCCCGGGCCGGCCCCGAGCCCGCCCGGGACCGGCCCGAGCCCGCCCGGGACCGGCCCGAGCCCGCCCGGGACCGGCCCGAGCCCGCCGTGGACCGGCCAGAAGCCGCCGGAGATCGCGTCTGATGCGGGCCGGAAACGGCCTCCCCGGCCCTTTCTGGGCGACGCGTGCGCACCCGGCCCCGACTGTGACGACACGCCCTGCGCGCGGGCCTGACAGAATCGGGGTTGCGCGATTCCGGGCGGCGCCCGGAATGCAACGCTGCACGGAGGCCGACCACCGTGATGGCGCGCGTGCAGGTGGAAACGGGCCAGGCCAAGGCCCGTACGGGGAGGTGTGAGGCGAGTGGTGGAGCAGCTGACGCAGCACGACCCGAGACGGATCGGCCCCTTCGAGGTGCTGGGACGGCTCGGCGCCGGCGGCATGGGGCTGGTCTATCTCGCACGGTCGGCGTCCGGACGCCGGGTGGCGATCAAGACCGTGCGGACCGAGCTCGCCGAGGACCAGCTGTTCCGGGTGCGCTTCACCCGTGAGGTGGAGGCGGCGCGCGCCGTGTCCGGCTTCTACACCGCGGCCGTGGTCGACGCCGACCCGCGGGCCGCCGTGCCCTGGCTGGCGACCGCGTACGTCCCGGCGCCCTCCCTGGAGGAGATCGTCAACGAGTGCGGGCCGATGCCCGTCCAGGCCGTACGGTGGCTCGCGGCCGGCATCGCCGAGGCGCTGCAGTCCATCCACGGGGCGGGCCTGGTCCACCGAGACCTGAAGCCGTCGAACGTGCTCGTCGTCGAGGACGGCCCGCGCGTGATCGACTTCGGTATCGCGAGCGGCGTCTCCAACACCCGGCTGACCATGACGAACGTCGCCGTCGGCACCCCCGCTTACATGTCGCCCGAGCAGGCGAAGGACTCGCGGAGCGTCAAGGGCGCCAGCGACGTCTTCTCGCTCGGCTCGACGCTCGTGTTCGCCGCGACCGGGCACCCGCCCTACCACGGGGCGAACCCGGTGGAGACGGTCTTCATGCTGCTGCGCGAGGAGCCCAACCTGGAGGGGCTGCCCGAGGAGCTGCGCCCGCTCATCGAGTCCTGCATGCAGATGGAGGCCTCCCAGCGCCCCACCCCGGCCGACCTCCAGGCCCAGCTCGCCCCGCACCTCTTCGACGGCGGCGACGACAGCGGCACCGCGTCCGCCTGGCTGCCCGGGCGGGCCGTCGCCCTGATCGAGGCCCGGCGGGCCGGACAGCGCACGGTGGCCGGACCCGTTCCGGCGCCCGGCCGCGGCCCCGGCGGTCGCGTCGCAGGCAGCCCCGGCGGCCCCGGCGGCCCCGGCGGCCAGGGCGGCCAGGGCGGCCAGGGCCGGCCCGCCGACGTGCCCACGCACCGCCACGCACCCCGCGGCCTCGCCGAGCCCGGTGTCGACCCGCGGACCGGCCAGCCCATCCCGCAGCGCCCCCAGCACCCGCCCCGGCCGACGTCGGCGCCCTCGTCGGCGCCCGGCGCCGTGCCCGCGCCCTCCGGCGAGCCGGTGCGCCTCGGCGGCTCCCCGGTGCCCATCGGGCCCGGGCCGCGGGCGAGCGCGTCGGCGCCCGCCGCGCACGCCGGATCCGCCGACTCCGCGACCGGCTGGGTCCGCCCGCCGGGCGGTGCCTCCGCGGCCCCCGTGGCCCCGGCGTCGCCGTCGTCCGCGGCGACCTCGGCGGCGAACCCCGGCCCGGCCCCCGACAGCGGCCGCTGGCGCCCCTGGCGGTTCCGCATGTCCAACGAGGTCTGGGGCACTCCGACCGTCGCCGGCGACCTGCTCTACGTCACCTCCTTCGAGGTGCACGCCCTGGACGTCGCCACCGGCCGCCGCCAGTTCAAGACCCGCGACGTCGCCTGGTCCATGGCCGTCTCCGACGGCCGCATCCACGCCTCCGACGGCCCCTCCCTCTACGCCCTCGACGCCTCCGACGGCACCGAGCGGTGGCGACTGTCCACCGACGCCTGGGTGTACGGCCTGCGCGCCGACCGGGGCACCGTCGTCACCGCCACCCGCGGCGGCGGCGTCCAGGCCTGGGAGGCCTCCAGCGGCCAGAAGCTGTGGGAGCTGTCCGGTGCGCAGAGCGACTTCGAGACGCCGGAGGCGGCCCCCGTCCTGCACGAGGGGACGGTGTACGTGTGGCAGGACGCGCGGCTGCGCGCCCTGGACGCCCGCAGCGGCCTGGAAGCGTGGTCGTATCCGATCGGCGACGCGGCCGCCTGCGGCAACGTGCCGGTGCGCGTCACCCCGGCCCCCGACGGCAACACCTACGTCGCCGCCGGCACCCGCGTGCTGTCCGTGGACCGGGCGTCGGGCCGGGTCCGCTGGCACTTCGAGGCCCCGGCCGTGTTCCTGGCCCCGCCCGCGTTCGCGCCGGGAGCGGCCGTCACCGGCGGAGGCGTGTACCTCGTGGACTACCTGGGCACCGTGTACGCGCTGGACGCGATCACCGGCAAGGACCGCTGGCGCATCGCCACCGAGTCGCGCTCGTCCTCGGACCCGGTGCTGATCGCGGCCGGCAGCATCCACCTGGGCGCGGGCAGCGCCGTGTACACGCTGGACGCGGTCACCGGCACCCCGAAGTGGCGGTTCGCGGCGGGCGGCGAGATCACCGGCTCGCCGGCGGTCGCCGACGGCCGGGTGCACTTCGGCTCCGCCGACCACTGCCTGTACACCCTGGACGCGGCCGGCGGGCAGCTCCGCTGGAAGCTGGCCACGGGCGGCGAGATCACCGGAGCACCGGTCGCGGAGGGCGGCGTGGTGTACGCGTGCAGCAAGGACCGCTGCGTGTACGCGCTCGACGCGGCCAAGGGAACGGGGACGCGTACGGCCGGGTGACCGCCGAGCTGCCGGGCTGCCGAGCTGCCGGGCTGCCGAGCTGCCGGGGCGCGACCGAGGCCGGGTTCCGGCCCCGCCGAGTCGCGCACGGCACCGGGAGTGACAGGATGGACCCCATGAGCAACGTTTACTTCGACATCAACATCAACGGCGAGGCCGCCGGCCGGATCGTCTTCCGCCTCTTCGACGAGGTCGTCCCGAAGACCACCAAGAACTTCCGCGAGCTGGCCACCGGCCAGCACGGCTTCGGCTACGCGGGCTCGCCGTTCCACCGCGTCATCCCGCAGTTCATGCTGCAGGGCGGTGACTTCACCAACCAGAACGGCACCGGCGGCAAGAGCATCTACGGCGAGAAGTTCGCCGACGAGAACTTCCAGCTGAAGCACGACCGCCCGTACCTGCTGTCGATGGCGAACGCCGGCCGCAACACCAACGGCTCGCAGTTCTTCATCACCACGGTCGTCACCCCGTGGCTGGACGGCAAGCACGTCGTCTTCGGCGAGGTCGTCCAGGGCACCGAGGTCGTCGACGCGATCGAGAAGCTGGGTTCGCCGTCCGGCTCCACCCGCGCCAAGATCGAGATCGCGGCCTCGGGCGTCGTCGAGGCCTGATCCCTCCCGTTCCGGGCGAGCGCCCGATACGGCCGGAGGCCCTGCCCCCTTTCGAGGGGCGGGGCCTCCGCCGCGTGTCCTTCAGAACACCCCGGTCACAGCTTGTAGACGCCGCGCCAGGTCCATCCCGCGCCGAGGACGGCTTTGCGCAGGGGGTCCTTCATGTCCCGCGTGATGTCCACGTTGAACGACTCGACCTTCTGCCGGCTCCCGTCGGGCCCCTTCTCGTAGTGCCACTGCTTGTGGGTCCAGCGGACGGGGCCCTTGCCGTGGCCCTTGCCCACGGTCCGGCCGGGCGCGGGTCCTGCCCGCGTCACTTCCCACTGTTCGTCCATGGCCCGCACCTCGCGGTCCTTGGCCAGCAGGCACATGGAGATCCTGACGGTCCGCTCCACCTGCTTGCGGGTCAGGCCGGAACCCGTGGCCGGCTCCAGGTACTTCCACTCCGCCAGCAGATCGACGCCGCCGCCGGCCTCGCGCACGCTGAACGGCACACCGGTGCCGTCGAGGGCGAGCAGCGCGGCCCGCAGTTCCTGGGTGGGTATCGCCTCGGCACCGCCGTCGGCGTGCAGCGTGCCCATCCACTTGTCCCAGAGGCGGCCCATCCCTAGGCCCCTTCCTCTTCCCCGGACTCCTGGCCGACGGCGCCGCCGGTGTCCGGGCCGACCGAGCGCAGGAACTCCTGGTAATCGGCCTGAACGCTCTCCTCCTGGGCCGCGGTGACGGTCAGGATCAGCCGGATCACCACCCGCTTGTGCGGGTCCGTCACGTCCTGCATGGCCAGGTAGACCTGGGACTGGACGAGCTCGCGCGGCACGCCGCCCACGACGGCGGAGAACGTCAGCCTCTGCCCGAGGCCGGGCGAGTCCCCGGAACCGAACTCGCGACGGCCGGCCACCGCCACCGACTCGGCGACCTGGCGCAGCCGCTCCACCGACCCGTCGGCCATGTCGGCGAGGGTCTCCTCGTCGTCCGTCCAGAAGTCGCCGTCGATGGTGATGTTGGCGGTGAATCCCGCATCCGGCTCCGGATGCAGGGCGACGAACGCCGCGCCGGGAGCGCCGACCTCGTCCGGAGGGGCGGGCCTCCAGCCCTCCGGCAGGCTGAACTCGATCGGAATCGGCAGGGTTGTGGGCATGGTGTCAGGCCCTCCTTCCACTGAGAAGTACGTCAGTCGAACAGGCCAACGACGCCGTCCTTGATGTCACCGGCGGTGTCGCCCACCCAGTCCGCCGCATCAGTGGCGGACTTCTTTATCTTGTCCCCGTCGAACGTGAACTCGCCGCCCACCGAGCCGCCGATCCCGACGGCGATACCCAGCTTGCCGCCGACGTGCCACTTGCCGTCGTCACCCTTGCCGAAGGTTCCCTTGGCCTCCGCGCCGATGCCGGCCCAGCCCTCGGCCGTGGCGCCGGCGCCGATGCCGGCGAGCTCGCCGCCTCCGGCGACGCCGGCCTTCCCGCCGGCGAAGGCCTTCGCGCTGCCGCTGACGCCGTCCCACCGTGCCGTGCCGCTGAGGGCGGCCTCTCCACCGCCGAATCCCTCGAAGCGGCCGTAGCCCCCGGCCCAGTGGCTGTAGTCGGCGCGCCCCTCGACCACGGCCCTGACGCCCGCAGACGTCTCGGCCTTGACGGCGAGACCCTCGTGGGTGAAGCCGTAGGTCGCGCTGGCCCTGGCTCCCAGGGTGATGTCGTCGACACCGGAGAGCGTCAGGTCACCGTTCTGGTACTTGCCCTCGGTGGTCATCTTGAAGAGGTCGGCGTACACCTTCGCCGAGCCTTCCTTGCCGTACTTCTGGCCGCTGGCCTGGGCACCGGCGGTGGGCCCGGTGAACTTGATGCCGCCTTCGGCCTTCGGCCCGTTCTTGGCCGCCTCCGCTTCCTTGGCCGCTGCTTCCTGTGCGGCCTTCTCGGCCTTCAGGGCCTGGTTCAGGTCGCCCGTGGCGCCGGCGTTGAACCCGCTGAGCGACAGGTCGGCGCCCTTGCCGAAAGCGTCCTTGTTGCTGTCGGTGACGGCGGTCTCGAGAACGGCCTTGATGTTCTGGTCGAGTTCGGTGACGGCCTTCACCCGGTCGTCGATGTGCTTCTGCCACTTGTCGACCGCTTCGGTGATCGTCTTCTGGCCGTCGGGGTCGTGGCGGTAGGCGCTGCGCTCGGCCGGGGTGAGCTTGGAGTAGTCGAAGGCGACGCGCCCCTCCCCGGAGACGGTCATGCCGGCGGCTATCGCGTCGTCGCGGGCGCTTTCGAGCTTCTTCTTCAGGTCGGTGAACTTCTCCTGGGCGTCGCGCAGCAGGCTCGCGATCGCCTTCGCCTGTACCTGGGCCGCCGAGAACTCGTAGCGGGTCGCCGCGAAGCCCTTCTGGGCGCTCACGGCGCTGAAGCCGGCCCAGTTCTCGGTCGTGGTGATCTTCTGGACGGTGTCGCCGTAGCGGGTCTCGACCTTCTTCAGCTCGCCGGCCATCGTCTCCCACTTGCCGGCGGCCGTTCCGAGCAGGCCGAAGTTCGTGGACATGACTTCTTGGTAGTTGACTGCCACAGCTCCCCCTACAGGCCGTTCAGCTTCGACTTCGTCGCGAGGAAGTCGTTGCCCAGTCCGACGTCGTTGCGAGCGAAATAGCCCGAGGCCCCGCGCAGGGAGTTCTTCTCCGCTTCGAGGCGGGCGATCAGGTTCTTCACCTGCTGGTCCCAGGTCTCCGCCACCTTCTTCAGGCCCGCGGCGGTCTCCCAGCCGTCGAAGCCCTTCTGGGCGGCGCCGGTCGAGTCGTCCGCATGCGTCGAGGCCGTCTTCGTGTTCGGCTGGAGCTCGGTCTCGATCGTGTTCGCGGCGGCCTTCTTCTCGGCCGGTGTGGAGGCGAAGTCCTGCCCGCCCGGCGCCTGCAGCAGCGGCGGCGGCGTCAGGCTTGGAGACTGCAGCAGCGGCGGCGGTGGCGCGGTGGCGCCGGGGGCCAGTGGCCCCTCGCCGTTCAGCCGCATGCTCACCTGCTGGTCCGGACCGAGTACATCTGACATGTCTGCGCCTCCCCGTCGGCTGGCGCTGATCATATGCATGGCAACTGCGAACCGGACAAGCCGCCCTGCACGCCCGGGCGGGCGGAGGAAGGCGCCCGGGTGGGCGGTCGGTGCCGGGCGCGACGGGGAGCGCGGAGGGCCGTAACGTCGGCCGGACACGGGCCGAGCTGCGGGTTTCCGGCGGCTCACCGGCATGCCGGCGCCGACTGCCGCGGTCGCCGTCGTGGCGACGACGGCACGGCCCACGGGCTGTTGGCGTGGCAAAGAACTCGCCAGGTGCGAGCCGTCACCGCACCCGGGGCTCCGGTGCCGTCCGTCGGTCCGCGAACAGGGCCGCCTGCCGGTCCGGGGGCAGGTTGCCCAACGCGATCAGTGCCGGCGCCTGCGCCAGCGCCTGCTGCAGGGCCACCTGCTTCGCCGACCACAGGGCCCGTACGGTGCCCTGCACGGCCTCCGTCGGGAAGCCGGCCAGCGTCCGTGCCGCCCGCAGGGCCGCCTCGGTCAGCTCGGCGGGCGCGGCCAGTTCCGAGACCAGCCCGATCTCGTACGCCCGCCGGGCCGAGAGCCGTTCCGCCGTTCCCATCAGGGACAGCCGGGCGGCCTCGCCGAAGGGCATCCGCTGGGCCATGTACACGGCCTCGTAGGCGCTGACCATCCCGTACGAGGTGTGCGGGTCGAAGAAGGTCGCCGTGTCGGAGGCGATGACGAACTCGGCCTCGCCCAACAGGTAGAACGCCCCGCCGCAGGCCATGCCGTTGACGGCGGCGATCACCGGCTTCCACAGGTCGCCCGCCTTCGGGCCGATCGTCGCCAGCGGGTCGTCGGCCGAGTACGGGGAGGCCGGCTGCGGGACGGACGCGCCCCGGTCGATGCCGGTGCAGAACGCGGCCCGGCCCGCCCCGGTCAGCACGACCGCCCGGACCTCGTCGTCGTAGCGGAACCCCCGCCACACCGCCGTGAGTTCGGCGGCGGTCTCCAGGTCGATCGCGTTGTGCCGGTGTTCCCGGTCCAGGGTGACGACCGCGACCCCGGCCGCCTCGTCCCGCTCCACGCGCAGCGTCATGCCTTCTCCAGGACCCAGCGCGGCACGGTGATCCCACCCGCATCGGCGAACACCGCCTGGACCCGCGCGCCGATGCGCAGCCGGGCCGGGTCCACCGAGTTCAACGGGGCGTCGGCGGAGGTGACGAGGTTCCCGGCGAGCCGGATGTGCGGAGCGTCCGCGAGCTCCACGAGGACGACGTTGTACGGGGCCTGCGCCGCGTAGGCGGGCAGCAGCGGCGGGTGCGGTCGGACGTACGACCAGATGCGGCCCCGGCCGCTGGTGGGGCGCCACTCGGAGCCGAACGACTGGCAGTGCGGGCAGCAGGGGCGCGGCGGGAAGCGGAGTCTGCCGCAGGCGGTGCAGGCCTGGACGCGGAGCTCGCCGCGGGCGGCGTACTCCCAGAAGGGGGCGCCGTCGGCGTCCGGGACGGGCAGGAGCAGTTCTTCGGCGGCTGCGGTCACGGGGGTACCTCGTCTCCTCGGTCGCGGGTGGGTTCAGGCGCGCAGCAGGAGCGCCGACGTCGGGACGCCCTCGCCGGCCGTGACCAGGCAGGTCGCGGCGCCGGGCACCTGGGCGGTCGACGTGCCGCGCAGCTGCTTGACGCCCTCGTTGATCAGGTTGAAGCCGTGGACGTAGGCCTCGGACAGTCCGCCGCCGCCGGTGTTGATCGGGAGCCGGCCGCCGGTTTCCAGCGCGCCGCCTTCGGTGTAGGCGGCGCCCTCGCCGCGCGCGCAGAAGCCGTAGCCCTCCAGGGACAGCAGGATCAGCGGGGTGAAGGCGTCGTAGATCTGGGCGACGTCGATGTCCTGCGGGCCGAAGTCGGCGTGCTTCCACAGGTGCCGGGCGGCGGTCCAGGCGGGCCCGGTGAGCGGGTCGTCGTTCCAGTAGTTGACCATGCCGTGGTGCTGGGCGGGCAGGCCCTGGGCGACGGAGTGCACGTACACGGGGCGCTGCCGGCAGTCCCGGGCGCGTTCGGCGGAGACGATGACGCAGGCCAGCGCGCCGTCGGTCTCCAGGCAGTTGTCGAACAGGCAGAGCGGTTCGCTGATCATGCGGGAGGTCATGTACATCTCGCGGGTCAGCGGCCGGTCGTACATGATCGCGGCGGGGTTCTCGTTGGCCCGGTTGCGGCAGGCCATGGCCACGTTGAAGAGGTGGTCGCGGGTGGCTCCGTACTCGTGCATGTAGCGGCGGGCCAGCATGGCGATCTCGTCGGCGGGCCGGAGCAGGCCGAAGGGGCGGGTCCACTGGCCGGGGGTGGGCAGTTGGGCGGCGGTGTTGGTCCAGGGGCGCGGTCCGGAGCCGCGTTTGCGGGAGCGCCAGGCGACGCCGACGGTGGCCTGGCCGGTGGCGACGGCGGCGGCGAGGTGGCCGACGGTGGCGCAGGAGCCGCCGCCCCCGTAGCCGATCTTGGAGAAGAAGGTGGCGTCGCCGGCGCCTATGGACTTGGCGACCTCGACCTCGTCGGTCTCCTCCATGGTGTACGAGGCGAAGGCGTCGACCTCGGCGGGGGCGATGCCGGCGTCCGCGAGGGCGGCGAGGACCGCGCGGCAGGCGAGCTCCTTCTCGGACTCGGGCAGGTGTCTGGCGAAGGGCGTCTGGCCGATTCCGACGATCGCCGTAGCGTCCTTGAGTGTTGCCGCCATCCGCCACCTCCGGGGCCGCGCCAGTGCTGACAGCCGCGAAGGCTACAGCTAATCTGACGGATAGTCAGCTACTGGTGTCGTGGGGAGGCGGACGATGGGCGAGGGCGTACGCGAAACCGGGCACGGACCGGGACCCGGTTCCGGGCACGGGGCGGGCCATGAGCCGGGACCGGGTTCCGGACCTGGAGCAGGTCGCGGGCCGGGACCCGGCACAGGCCACGGGGCTGCGGGCGAGGCCGTGCGGGGCGACCTGCGCTGGGGCAGCATCGCCGGGCTGGTGCGCGCGGCCGCCGCCCGCCACGCCGACCGCGAGGCCGTCGTCGACGGCCGCACCCGGCTCAGCTACGCGCAGCTCGGCGAGCGCATCGAACGCGCCGCGGCCGCCACCCTCGCCGCCGGCATCGAGCCGGGCGACCGGGTCGCCGTCTGGGCCCCCAACACCCTCGACTGGATCGTCTCCGCCCTGGGCGCCGTCTCCGCGGGCGCCGTCCTCGTCCCCCTCAACACACGGTTCAAGGGCACGGAAGCGGCCTACGTCCTCCAGCGCAGCCGGGCCCGGCTGCTCTTCGTCACCGGCACCTTCCTCGGCACCTCCTACGTAGCCTCCCTGCGCCGGGCCGCCGCACAGGGCCCCGCCGGCCCCGCCGGAGGCCGCGGCCCGCTGCCCGGTCTGCCGCACCTGGAACAGGTCGTCGTCCTCGCCGACGACGCCCCCGCCGACTTCCGCACCTGGAAGGACTTCCTGGCCGGCGGCGACACCGTACCCGCCGGGGCCGTCCGCCGGCGTGCCGAATCGATCCGCCCCGACGCCCCGTCCGACATCATCTTCACCTCGGGCACCACCGGGAGACCCAAGGGCGCCGTCATCACCCACGCCCAGTCCCTGCGCTGCTACGCGGTGTGGAGCGAGCTCGCCGGGCTGCGCGAGGGCGACCGCTACCTGATCGTGAACCCGTTCTTCCACACCTTCGGCTACAAAGCCGGCATCCTCGCCTGCCTGATGCGCGGCGCCACGATGGTCCCCCAGCCCGTCTTCAACGTGGACACCGCCCTGGCCAACATCGCCGCCGAGCGGATCTCCGTCCTCCCCGGCCCGCCCACCCTCCACCAGTCCCTCCTCGACCACCCCCAGCGCAACCACCACGACCTGTCCACCCTCCGCCTGGTCGTCACCGGCGCCGCCGTCGTCCCGCTCCGGCTCGTCGAGCGGCTCCGCGGCGAACTGCGCATCGACACCGTCCTCACCGCCTACGGGCTGTCCGAGGCCGGCGGCATCGTCTCCATGTGCCGCCGCGGCGACCCGGCCGAGGTCATCGCCGCCACCTCCGGACGGGCCGTCCCCGGCACCGAGATCCGCATCGCGGACGGCGACGGCCGGCCCTTGCCCGCGGGAGAGGCGGGCGAGGTGTGGGTACGCGGCCACCACGTCATGCGGGGCTACTTCGAGGACCCGGACGAGACGGCCCGCACCATCACCCCCGACGGCTGGCTGCGCACCGGCGACGTCGGCGTCCTCGACGGCGGGGGCAACCTGCGCATCACCGACCGGATCAAGGACATGTTCATCGTCGGCGGCTTCAACGCCTACCCCGCCGAGATAGAACAACTCCTCGGCCTGCACCCGGACATCGCCGACGTCGCCGTCGTCGGCATCCCCGACCCCCGCCTCGGCGAGGTCGGCAAGGCGTACGCGGTGCGCCGCCCCGGCTCCACCCTCACCGCCGACGACCTGATCGCCTGGTCCCGGCGGGAGATGGCCAACTACAAGGTCCCACGCGCTGTGGAGTTCGTCGCCGAGCTCCCGCGCAACGCGAGCGGCAAGGTCCTCAAACGGGAACTGCGCGCCCGCTGACCCGCCCGCGGTCCGCCCGCTGGTCCGCCCATCGGTCGGACCGGCCCTACCGCGCGATCTTGCGGGCGAGGACGAGCCTCCAGCGCGGGCTGCCGTCCGGGCGGCGGCCGAAGTGCTCCAGCGGCACGGTCCCCACCGTGAAGCCGGCCGCCCGCAGGTCCGCGCGGACCCCGCCCCACGGGAACGTCCGGTAGTACATGACGAACGGCGGCCGCCACACCGCGTTGCGGACGCGCATTGCCGCGTCGAAGCCCGCCAACGCCCACCACAGCGGGGCCGTGGGCGGGATCGGCGCCCCGATCGGGAAGGCGAACACCCCGCCCGCGCGCAGCGCGCCGTGGACACCGCGGAAGAGGGCCGGCCGCTCGGCCGGTAGGAAGTGCCCGAACGCCCCGAAGCTGACCGCCAGGTCGTACGTGTCCGCGAGCGCGGGAGGCAGCGCCCGTGCGTCGGCCCGCAGCAGCTCGACCTGGCCACCGCCGTGCATCCGCTCGGCCTCGGCCAGCATGCCCGCGCTCAGGTCCACGCCCGTCACCCGGTCCCGGCACAGCCGGCCGAGCATCCCGAGGGCCGCGCCAGTGCCGCAGCAGACGTCCAGACCGGAGCCGAAGGAGCCCTCGGACCGGGCGAGCGCCTCCTCGACGGCGTCGAGCATGCGGTCCGGAGTACGGAACGGCGTCCGGTCGAACTTCGGTGCGAGCAGGTCGTAGCCGCGCTCGACCGATGAGAAGGCCTGCACGGCGAGCTCGCGCAGGCTCGGCCCCTGGGAGGTGAACACGGTCCCAAGCCTAGCCACGGACCGGCACCCCCGGCCCGGCAGCCACCGCCACCCGCGTCCGCACCTGCGCACGCGCACGCGTGCGGCGGGGGGGGGGGGGGCGGGGGCGGGGGCCCGCCCCCCCCCGCCCCCGCCCGGGGGGGCCCCCGCGGGGGGGGCGGGCGGCGGGGTGGTGGGGAGAGAGGGC
>NZ_JBHXTC010000037.1:56530-74191 GCF_042677605.1 Streptomyces sp. NPDC127106
TGCGCTGGCGCGGGCTGGGCCGCTGGGTGGTGAACAGGGCCCCAAGCCTCGCCCCGGCCGGGCCCCCCGGGCCCGGCCGCCCCCGCCCCCGGCGTCCGCCCCGGCGCCCGCGCCGGCGGGCGGCGGCCGCGGTGGCTCCCCCTCCGGGCCACCGCGGCCGCCGCTCCTGCGTCGTGCTCCCCCGTTGCGTTGCTTCCCCCGTGGTGGTGCTTCCCCCGTGGTGGTGCGCCCCCCGTTTCCCCCGTGGCGGCGCACCACTCGTGATCCCCCGTGGTAGCGCCGTGGCCCCCCGGACCTCGGCGCACCCCCCCTTGATTCCCCCGTGTCCCCGGTGTCCGGCCGTCCCTCGTATCCCCCGTGGGACGGCCGGACACCGAGAACCGCTCGGTTACGGCCGCGGGCCGGACGCGTGGTTGTCCAGCGAGACGATCTCCTCGTCCGCAGCCGGCTTGTCGACCGGCTTGATCGCGATGCCGGAGGCGTGGTTGTCCATCGGTGTGATGTCGACGTCCGCCGTGGCGGGGTTGTCGACCGGCTTGATCTCGATCCCCGACGCGTGGTTGTCGAGCGGGATGATGTCGCTCTCGTTCGGCAGGATGTTCTCGTTCGTCGTCATCGGATCTCCTGATGGATGGCTAGGGCCCGTTCGGCGATTCCCCCGCGGACCGCCGAACGGGCGGTCCTCCAGCGGACTCCCGCGCCCCCGACGCGGTTGAGTCGATGCGTCCATGGTGCCGGGCGGCGATAAACGAACGATGAATGCCTTCGTTCAACTCCCGCCGCCGCGGGAGCGGCGCCGCGGGATCAGGCCGCGATCTCCGAGGCCAGCAGGGCGCGGACCTCGGCCAGTTCGGGCGACCCGAGGTCCTCGAAGACGGCCTTCGCGTCCTGCCAGCACGCCCGTGCCCGGTCCCGCTGCCCCAGCCGCGAAAGGGCCTTGCCCAGCACGGTCAACACGGTGGCCCGGCGCCACTCGCCGCCGATCCCGCGCAGCGCGATGGCCTGCTCGGCGTGGGCGGCGGCCAGCGTCGGCCGGTGCGCGGCCAGGTGCGCCTCGGCCAGCCGGAAGTGCGTCACGCCCTCCCACAGGGGCTGGCGGTTGTCGTGGAACAGGGACAGCGCCTCGGTGAGCTGCGCCTGCGCCTCGGCGAGCCGCCCGGCCTGGGTGAGGGCGATGCCGAGGGCGTACCGGCCGTTGGCCAGGCGCAGGGTCAGGCCCATCCGGTCGTATATGGCGATGCCCTGCTCGGCCAGCTCGATGGCACTGGTCAGCCGGCCCAGCTCGACGTGGATGCGGGAGAGGTTGCACAGGGCGCTGGCCTCGCCGATGTGGTTGGCGTCGGCGCGGAAGTTCTCGATGGCCTCCAGCAGGTAGCGCTCGCCGTCGGCGTGGCGGCCCTGGTAGAGGGCGATGATCCCGCGGTCGTTGGGCGCCCAGCAGCTGGGCAGCGGGTCCCCGGCCTCGCGGGCCAGGACCATGGCCTGCCGGGCCTCGTCATCGGCCTCGGCGAAGCGACCGGCGACGAGGTGGACGCTGGTCAGTGCGGTGCGGGCGCGGCCCTCGGCGTGCGGGTCCTTGGCGGCGCGGGCCGCGTCGCGCAGGGCCGTGGCGGCGGACTCGTACTGCTTGGAGTTGGCGCCGGACTCGGCGAGGTCCTTGGCTGCCCACAGCAGGTCCACGGCCCGGCGCAGCACGTCGGCGCGCCCGGTGGTGCGTACGGAGGACTGCCGGACGCAGGCGAGCAGCGGGTCGGCCTCGGCGTACAGCCAGTCCAGGGCGGCGCGGGGCTCGCCGAAGCGCAGGCCGGGGTGGTGGGTGGCCGCGAGGTGGGCGGGCAGGCGGTCGCCGGGCCGTTCCACGGCGTACACGGCGGAGGCGGTGGCGAGGTAGAAGTCGAGCAGCCGGTCGAGGGCGGCGTCCCGCTCCGTCGCGGGCTGCTCGTCGCGCTCGGCGCAGGCACGCGCGTAGAGGCGTACGAGGTCGTGGAAGCGGTAGCGGCCGGGGGCGGCGGATTCGAGGAGGGAGCAGTCGACTAAAGCCTCCAGGAGGTCTTCGGTGTCGTGCTCGGGCCGGTCCAGGACGGCGGCCGCGGCGGCCAGCGAGATGTCGGGGCCGTCGGCGAGGCCGAGGAGGCGGAAGGCGCGCTGCTGGGCGGGCTCCAGCTGGCCGTAGCCCAGCTCGAAGGTGGCCTTGACGGCGAGGTCGCCGGTCTGGAGCTCGTCGAGGCGGCGGCGCTCGTCGGCGAGCTTGGCGGCGAGGACGGAGACGGTCCAGGTGCGGCGGGCGGCCAGGCGGGAGGCGGCGATGCGGATGGCGAGGGGCAGGAAGCCGCAGGCGCCGACGACGTCGAGGGCGGCCTGGCGTTCCGCTGCGACGCGTTCGGCGCCGACGATGCGGGTGAACAGCTGGAGGGCCTCCTCGGGGCTCATCACGTCGAGGTCGACGAGATGGGCCCCGGCGAGGCCCGCCATGCGGACCCGGCTGGTGACGAGGGCGGCGCAGCCGGCGGTGCCCGGCAGCAGCGGCCGGACCTGGGCGGCGTCGCGGGCGTTGTCGAGGAGGACCAGGACGCGGCGGCCGTCGAGGGTGGAGCGGTAGAGCGCGGCCCGCTCGTCGGCGGTGTCCGGGATGGCGGTGTCGGGGGTGCCGAGGGCGCGCAGGAAGGAGCCGAGGACGGCGACGGGCTCGGCGGGGCGGGGTTCGGTGCCCTGGAGGTCGACGTACAGCTGGCCGTCGGGGAAGTGCGGGCGGGCGGCGTGGGCGACGTGCACGGCGAGGGTGGTCTTGCCGACGCCGCCGATGCCGGCGAGCGCGGAGACGGCCATGACCTGGCCGTCGGCGGCGGACAGGATGGCGCCGAGCTCGCCCACGAAGGTGGCGCGGCCGGTGAAGTCGGGCACGGTGGCGGGCAGTTGCGCGGGCCGGACGTGGACGGGCGCGGCGGCCGGGGCCGGGGCTTCGGCGCAGGCGAGTTCGGCGTCGGCACGCAGGATGCGCTGCTGGAGGGCGGCCAGCTCGGGCCGCGGGTCGACGCCGAGTTCGTCGGCGAGGAGGCGGCGGGTGTCGGCGTACACGGCGAGCGCCTCGGCCTGCCGGCCGCTGCGGTACAGGGCGAGCATCAGCAGTTCGCGCAGGCGCTCGCGCAGGGGATGGGCGGCGGTCAGCGCGGTGAGCTCGGAGACGGCCTCGGCGTGGTGGCCGACCTGTAGGTCGAGGTCGAGGCGGGTTTCCAGCAGTTGCAGCCGCCACTCGACGAGGCGGGCGCGTTCGGTCTCGGCGTGCGGGCCGGGGACCCCGGCGAGGGGTTCGCCGTCCCAGAGGTCGAGGGCACGGGCCAGGAGGGTGCGGGCGAGGGCGCGGTCGCCGGCGGTGCGGGCCTGCTCGGCGTCGGAGGCGAGGGTGCGTGCGACACCGAGGTCGAGGGTGCCGGTGGGGGTGCGGATGGCGTAGCCGCCGGCGTCGGTGACCAGGGTGCCGGGGTCGAGGACCTTGCGCAGGCGGGAGGCGTACGTGCGGATGGTGGCGAGGGCCTGCTGCGGCGGGTCGTCGCCCCAGATGGCGTCGATCAGCTCGGGCGCGGTGGCGGTGCGGCCGTCGCGCAGCAGCAGCACGGCGAGCAGGGCGCGCTGCTGGGGGGTGCCGGAGGGCAGGGTCTCGCCGCCGCGCCAGGCGCGGATCGGCCCGAGGACGGCGAAGCGGGAGCCGGGGGAGGGGGCAGGGGCGGTGGCGGTGGCGGGTGCGGCGGCGGGCGTCGCGGGCGGCTCGCCCGTCGGGGCTGCGGGCACGGCTTGGGGCCCGGGGGCGGCCTGGGTGGTCCGGGGGGCGCGCCGGGCTGCCTCTGGGTGCTTCCGCTGGGCCGGGATGGCCGGTATGCCGTCCACCTGTCGTCCCCCCTGCCTTCCGTTGGTGTAAGGGCCAGTCTGCCCTGTCTTGCTCGTACCCGTCAGCCCAAGTCGAACCGATCACTCCTCAACTAGCTGACGGTTCGTCAGATTGACGCTACCGTGAGGGCCATGGAGACCTTCCCGAAGATCATCTCGGTGGACGACCACACGGTGGAACCTCCTCACGTCTGGCGGGACCGGCTCCCGTCCCGCTACCGCGACACCGGACCCCGGATCGTCCGCGCCCCCCTCAAGGAAATGACCTTCCTCGGCGGCAAGTTCGCCCCCGTCATGGGAGCCGTGGGCGACCCCGGGCCGATCGGCGACTGGTGGGTGTACGAGGACCTGCACCGCCCCCTCACCCGCCTCGACACCGCCGTCGGCTACGACCGCGACGAGATCAGGCTGGAGGTCATCACCTACGAACAGATGCGCCCCGGCTCCTACTCGGTCCCGGACCGGCTGGCCGACATGGACGTCAACCACGTCCAGTCCGCACTCTGCTTCCCCACCTTCCCCCGTTTCTGCGGCCAGACCTTCACCGAGGCCAAGGACCGCGAGCTGGGGCTCCTCGGCGTACGCGCCTACAACGACTGGATGGTCGAGGAGTGGTGCGGCCCCGAAGCCCACGGCCGGCTCATCCCCCTCGCGCTCGTCCCGCTGTGGGACGCCGACCTCGCCGCCGCCGAGGTCCGCCGCAACGCCGCCCGCGGCGTGCGCGCCGTGGCCTTCTCCGAGATACCCCCGCACCTGGGACTGCCTTCGATCCACACCGACGCCTGGGACCCCTTCCTCCAGGCCTGCGACGAGACCGGCACCGTCATCGCCATGCACATCGGCTCCTCCAGCCGGATGCCCTCCACCTCCGCCGACGCCCCGCCCGCCGTCGGATCCACCATCACCTTCGCCAACTGCTGCTTCTCGATGGTCGACTGGCTGATGAGCGGCAAGTTCGAACGCTTCCCCCGGCTCCGCATCATGTACGCCGAGGGCCAGATCGGCTGGATCCCGTACATCCTGGAACGCGCCGACGTGGTCTGGGAGGAGAACCGCGGCTGGGGCGGAGTCGCCGACAAGGTCCTGCGCCCGCCCTCCGAGCTCTTCGCCGAACACGTCTACGGCTGCTTCTTCGACGACGCCTTCGGCCTGCGCAACCTCGACGCCATCGGCGCCGCCAACGTCCTGTACGAGACCGACTACCCGCACTCCGACTCCACCTGGCCCACGTCCCGCGAGGTCGGCGAGGCCCAGATGGGCCACCTCGCTCCGGACGTGGTCGAACGCATCGTCCGCGGCAACGCCATCGAACTGCTCGGCCTGACCCCGGAGGGCCTCTGGGCGGGCGCGTAGCGCCGGGGCGGCTCGGGTGCGGCGGCTCGGGCGCAGCGCCGGGGCGGCTCGGGTGCGCCGGGGCGGCGGCGGTCCCCTTGCGGCGAACGGGCCGCCAAGGCATGCTTCGCCAGAGCAAAGCTGAAGGGGCGGCAGTGATGGACAAGCGGACCGTGGTGACCGGGGTGTTGTGCACGATAGCGGCGATCGGCGCGTCCGCCGCCATGACTAAGGTGGTGCCGGATCCGGCGAGCCGACCGGAGACCCGCGTCAAGGCGGCGGCCCCGGCCCAGCCCTCGCCAAGCGTTAGTTCGCGAACGCAATCGCCCAAGCAGCCTCAGCTCACTACCTCCGGAACGCCCAAGCCGGGCACCCCGGCCGCCTTCACCGGAGCCCTGTTCGAGGGTGACGTGCAGGGTGATCACTTCTGCACGGCGACCGTCGTGCGCAGCCCCGGCAAGAACCTCATCGTCACCGCCGGGCACTGCCTGCTCTCCGGTAAGGCCGCCGACCGCGGCGCCGTCTTCGCACCCGCGTACGCCAACGGAGCGGCCCCGTACGGCTCCTGGAAGATCGAGGAGGTCTTCGAGGACAGCCGCTGGTCCGACGACTCCGACGACGACTACGACCTCGCCTTCGCCCGCCTCGCCCCGGACGCCTCGGGCCGCAACATCGAGGACGTCACCGGCGCCGCCCCCCTGGACACCACGGGCCGGGGCGGCGAGGAGGTCACCGTCACCGGCTACCCCGCCGACCGCAAGGTCCCGCGCACCTGCACGGCCACGGCGGTCCGCGAGACCCCGACCCAGCAGCGGTTCGACTGCGCGGACTTCCCGGGCGGCACGAGCGGCAGCGCCTGGCTCGCCCGCGACGGCAAGATCATCGGCATCCTGACCGGCGGCGACACCGACGACGTCTCGACCAGCACCATCCTCGGCGACTACGCGGCCACGCTGTACGCCCGGGCTGCGGGGGCCTCGGGGGCCTCGGGGGCGGCGGGGGCGGCGGGGTTGAGGCGCTGAGGTGAGGCGCTGAGGGGTGTCAGGTCGTGAGGCCTAGGTGGACGGGCTCGTCGAACTCCTTGGCCAGCAACTTCGCCAGCCGCGGCGGCCATGAGGGCTCCCCGAGCCCGGCCAGCGCATCCGGGGACAACCACCGCCAGTGGGCGTCGGGATGCTCCGGCACGGGATCGCGGCGCGGTCCGGTGGTGACGTAGATGTGCTCGTGCTGGCGCACGGGCACACCCTCGTGAGTGAAGTCGTGCTCCCACGTGCACAGCAGCCGCTGCGGCAGGAGGTCGGTCCAGCCGGTCTCCTCCCGCAGCTCCCGCCGCACGCACTCCTCGGGTGTCTCCCCGGGATCGATCCCGCCGCCCGGCGGCAGCCAGTGAATGCCGACCTCGACGTTGTCCTCCCGGAACAGGAAAACCGACCCGCCGGGATCCAGAACCACAATGCGCGCTGCGTACCTGGGAGTTCTCATCGCTTGAGCGTACGTCGCCGTGCGTCTGGGGCAAGGGGGGCGACCTGGATGCGCGGCGACGACGGCGTCGCAGGACCGTCGGCCGGACCCGGTGAGCAGCATGGTGGCCCACCGAGGTCGGGGGGTGTCCGGGGGTTTCCCGGCAGCCCATCGTCCTTCCGGGGCGGGCCCGTCAAGGGCGCTCCTCCTTCGTCGTCGCGTCGCTGCGCGATGGCCTGCGTCCACCCTTGACCGGCCGACCCGCCCAGGAACGCCAAAGAGCTGCCGGGAAGCCCCCGAAGGATGGCCAGGGGGACAGTTCAAGGGCGGGTCCCGTCAGAGATGCAGGGTCCACGGCTCCGCCTCGCAACAGCCCCGGGCCCCAAGGGCCTACAGGGCCTCCGCGGCCTTCGCTGCCTCCACTGCCGCCCGGCGCCGGGGGTGCGGGCGTGGAAACAGGTCCTCAAGGCCGATATCGATGCCGGTTCGGGAGGCCTCCCACCTGTGCGAAATGTTGACCCAGAGCCCATCGGGGCCGGTCAGGCGCCCCAGATCGCTACGCGCTCCTCGCGTCTCGGCGTCTGACGGCCGTCCGGGGCGCTGGTTGTGTGTATACCTCCGCGCCGTTCGGCGGTCCCCTCTCGCTCATGTATTCGGCTTCCGTCCGTGGAAACCACCCCCGCCGTCACCCCCGGCACCCCGACACCCCCCGGGAGGTTGACGTCCCCGTCGTGAGGGGCCTTTGCTGTGTACGGTCGGGGGAATGAGCAAGTTCGCCCGATTCGGCTTCCCCCGGCCCCGTACGGCCGCGCGTGCCGGGGCCGGGGTCGGCGCCGTTGCGGCCGTCGGCCTGCTGGCCTGCACGGCGGCCTGGTTCCATGCCGTCCAGGACGCGCCCGGCAACGCCGAGGCGCGTGCCCACAGCGCCACCGACGACCGCCCTGCGGCGGTTGCCGCCGCGGCCGACGGCCGTGTCGCCCGCGAGAGCAGGGGGAACGGCCAGGGGCTGCCCGGCATCAGCGAGCGGACCAGGGCGCGGATCCCGGCGGAGTCCCTGCAGCTCGTCCTGGTCACGGGCAGGGCGAGGAACTCCTCGTACGCCACCGCCGCCCTCTACACCCGGCCGACGGTCGGCGCCGACTGGGTCCTGGCCGAGAGCTGGCCCGCTCGCAATGGTGCCCGGGGGTGGTCCACGGAGCGCAGGTACGGGGATCTCACGTCCCCCGTTGGGGTGTTCTCGCTGAGTGACGCCGGGGGCCTGTTGCCGAAGCCGCCGGGGACGCGGCTGCCGTACGACCGGAGCCGGGCGTTCACGGCTTCCGGCCACGGTGTGGAAGGGGAGTCCCTGGAGGGCTCCTTCGACTATGTGGTCGCGATCGACTTCAACCGCAAGCGGGGTGTGTCGCCGCTGGACCCGACGAAGCCGGAAGGTGCGCGCAAGGGCGGCAACATCTGGCTGCACGTGGACCACGACGGCCCCTCGCAGGGCTGTGTCGGGATCTCGAAGGAGGCGATGGAGAGGGTGCTGGAGACGCTCGACCCGGCGGCGAAGCCGGTCATCGTCATGGGCCCGCACGGTTTCTGACCCCACCCCTATTGTTTGACGGATCGTCAGATAGGACGATGGCCCCGGCGTCCGGACCGAGCCGGGCCGAGTCGGAAGACGAGGGTGGGGCGGGGACGTATGGCGCGCGTGTTTCCGGAAGGCCGGCTGGTGTACGGGATGCAGCTCCCGATCCAGTCGCAGAGCACCCTGTACGCCGAGGCCTGGGAGGCCTCGGCCGGTCCCGCCGACCTCGCCGAGGTCGCCCGGGCCGCCGACCGGGCCGGGTTCGGGTACGTCGCCACCTGCGACCACGTGGCCATACCGCGCCGCCTCGCCGGTCCCATGAGCACCATCTGGTACGACCCGGTGGCGACCCTCGCCTACCTCGCCGGGGTGACCGAGCGCGTACGGCTGCTGAGCCACGTCGCGATCCTGGGCCTGCGGCACCCGCTGCTCAGCGCCAAGCAGTACGCCACCGTCGACCACCTCTCGGGCGGCCGGCTGATCCTCGGCGTCGGTGCGGGCCACGTCCAGGAGGAGTTCGAGATCCTCGGCGTCGACTTCGCCGGGCGCGGCGCCCTGCTCGACGAGACGCTGGACGCCCTGCGGGCGGCCCTCGGGCCCGAGGAGTTCCCGGCGTTCGAGGGCGAGCGGTTCTCCTTCCGGGACCTCGGCCAGCTGCCCCGTCCGGCCCAGGAGCGGATCCCCGTCTGGGTCGGCGGCTCCTCACCCGCCGCAGTGCGGCGGGCGGCCGTCCGTGGTGACGGCTGGCTGCCGCAGGGCGATCCGCGGGACCGGCTGCCCGCGCAGATCGCCCGGATCAGGGAACTCCGGGAGGAGGCCGGGGTGGCCGAGCCGTTCGAGTTCGGTGCGATCACCGAGGCGCTGTACGTGGGCGAGCCCGCCTGGGACACCGGCCGCCGCACCCTGACCGGCAAGCCGGAGGTGGTCGCCGAGTCGCTGCGCGCGTACCGGGCGCTGGGCGTCGACCAGATCCAGGTCCGCTTCCGCAGCCGCGACCGCGGCGAACTGATCGACCAGGTCACCGCGTTCGGCGCCGAGGTGGCGCCCCTCCTCGACGACTAGCGGCCTCCCCCCAGTACCGCCCCGCGATCAGGAGCACGGATATGGGTATAGCCAGCGGCAAGCTCCACGGCCGCGTCATCCTCGTCACCGGCGCCGCCCGCGGCCAGGGCGAGCAGGAGGCCCGGTTGTTCGCCGCCGAGGGGGCCAGGGTGCTCCTCGGTGACGTGCTGGACGAGCGGGGCGCGGCCGTGGCCAAGGAGATCGGCGAGGAGATCGGCGGGGGTCGGGCCCGGTACGTCCGGCTGGACGTGAGCCGGGAGGAGGACTGGGCCGCCGCGGTGGCGGCCGCAAAGGAGGCCTTCGGCCACGTCGACGGCCTGGTCAACAACGCGGGCATCCTGCGCTTCAACGAGCTGGCCGCGACCCCGCTGGCGGAGTTCCAGGAGCTGGTGCAGGTCAACCAGGTCGGCGCCTTCCTCGGGATCAAGGCGCTGGCTCCCGAGATCGGGGCGGCCGGCGGGGGGACGATCGTGAACACCTCCTCGTGTACGGGCCTGACGGGCATGGCGTACGTGGGTGCGTACGCGGCGACCAAGGCGGCGATCGTCGGGCTGACCCGGGTGGCGGCGCTGGAGCTGGCGGCGAAGGGCATCCGGGTCAACGCGATGTGTCCGGGGGCCGTGGACACCCCGATGGCCCATCCGGCTCTGCTGGACCCGGCGGGCATGAGCGAGGAGGCGCGGGAGGCCATGGGGGAGCTGTACCGGCGCCTGGTGCCGCTGGGGCGGGTGGGGCGGCCGGAGGAGGTCGCGCGACTGGCGCTGTTCCTGACGAGCGAGGACTCGTCGTACATCACCGGGCAGCCGTTCGTCATCGACGGCGGTTGGACGGCGGGCGTGAGCGTGCTCCCCTGATACCTGACTGCTCGTCAGGTATTGACGCTCCCGCCTCCGCGGTGGAACAGTCGGTCCAGTCAATCTGACGATGCGTCAGAAATTAGACCGAGGACGGTGAACCCCCTTGGAATTCGGGCTCTTCGTGCAGGGATACGTGCCTGAGGCGCGGTCCAAGGTCGACCCCGAGGCGGAGCACAAGGCGCTGATCGAGGAGACCGAGTACGTCATCCAGGCCGACAAGTCCGGCTTCAAGTACGCCTGGGCCTCCGAGCACCACTTCCTGGAGGAGTACTCGCACCTGTCGGCGAACGAGGTCTTCCTCGCCTACCTCGCCCACGCCACCGAGCGCATCCACCTCGGCTCCGGCATCTTCAACCCCCTGGCGCCCGTCAACCACCCGGTGAAGGTGGCTGAGAAGGTCGCCATGCTCGACCACCTCTCCAAGGGCCGCTTCGAGTTCGGCACCGGCCGTGGTGCCGGCAGTCACGAGATCCTCGGCTTCCTGCCCGGTGTCACGGACATGAACCACACCAAGGAGATATGGGAGGAGACCATCGCGGAGTTCCCCAAGATGTTCCTCCAGGAGGAATACGAGGGGTTCCAGGGCAAGCACTGGTCGCTGCCCCCGCGCAAGGTCTTCCCCAAGCCGTACGGCAAGGCGCACCCGGCCATGTGGTACGCCGCCGGGTCCCCGTCCTCGTACGCGATGGCGGCGAAGAAGGGCCTCGGCGTCCTCGGGTTCAGCGTCCAGAAGGTCTCCGACATGGAGTGGGTGCTGGAGCAGTACAAGACGGCGATCCAGGAGGCGAAGGCCATCGGCGCCTTCGTCAACGACAACGTGATGGTCACCTCCACGGCGATCTGTGCCGAGACCCACGACAAGGCGGTCGAGATCGCCGTCAACGCGAACATGAACCGTTTCCAGTCGCTGGTCTTCCGCTACCACGACACCTTCCCGCGGCCCGAGGCGATCCCGCACTGGCCCGAGATCCTGCCCGAGTACAACGCGGAGATCATCGAGCTCCTCATCGCCGAGGAGCTGCTGATCTGCGGGGACCCGTCCGAGGTGCTCGCCCAGTGCAAGCGCTGGGAGCAGGCGGGCGCCGACCAGCTCTCGTTCGGCCTGCCGACCGGGGTCTCGTACGAGGACACGATGACCACGATCAAGCTGATCGGCGAGCACGTGATCCCGGAGATCGACACCGACCCGGTGCACCGCACCACCCGGTTCCGCCAGGGCGCCGACGCGGGCGCCTGACCGGCGGTGCAGCGGGGACGGCGGTTTCCCGGACCGCCGTCCCGGGGGCCCCGGCCCCGCGGAACCGGCCGGGGCGGGGGCAGCGGCCTGCCCCGGCCCCGGCCGGCCACGGAAGAGGAGAAGGGACGTCACCGCCATGCTCGACCACCTGATCAGGGGAGCCACCGTCGTCGACGGCACCGGATCCCCCCGGTACACCGCCGACGTCGGCATACGCGACGGCCGCATCGCCGTCATCGGCGCCCCCGGCACCGTCACCGAAGAGGCCCGCACCAGCGAGGACGCCACCGGCCTCGTCCTCTGCCCCGGCTTCGTCGACCCGCACACCCACTACGACGCCCAGCTGTTCTGGGACCCGTACGCCACCCCCTCCATGAACCACGGCGTGACCACCGTCGCCGGCGGCAACTGCGGTTTCACGCTCGCCCCGCTCAACCCGGCCCGCCCCGAGGACGCCGACTACACGCGCCGGATGATGAGCAAGGTCGAGGGCATGGCCCTCGCCGCCCTGGAGGAGGGCGTCGACTGGACCTGGTCCTCCTTCGGCGAGTACCTCGACGCCCTGGAAGGGCGGATCGCCGTCAACGCGGGCTTCATGGTCGGCCACTGCGCGCTGCGCCGCCACGTCATGGGCGAGGACGCCATCGGCGGCCGGCCCACCCCCGCCCAGCTGGAGCAGATGGTCGCCCTCCTCCACGAGGCCATGGACGCCGGGGCCTGGGGCCTGTCCACCACCCAGTCCGCCACCCACTCCGACGGGGACGGCGCGCCCGTCGCCTCCCGGCACGCCGAGCCCGCCGAGCTCATCGCCCTGTCCCGGGCCGTCGGCGAACACGAGGGCACCCAGCTGGAGGCCATCGTCGCCGGCTGCCTCGACCAGTTCTCCGACCCCGAGATCGACCTGCTCGTCGAGATGAGCGCCGCCGCCGGCCGCCCGCTCAACTGGAACGTGCTCACCATCGACTCCGCCGTCCCCGAACGCGTGCCGCGCCAGTTGGTCCCCAGCGAGCGCGCCCGCAAGGCAGGCGGCCGCATCGTCGCGCTGACGATGCCGATCCTCACCCCCATGAACATGTCCCTCGGCAGCTTCTGCGCGCTCAACCTGATCCCCGGCTGGGGCGAGGTCCTCGGTCTGCCCGTGCCCGAGCGGATCGCGCGGCTGCGCGACCCCGGCGTGCGGGCGGAGCTGCTGCGCCGCGCCGACAGCAAGGAGGCCGGGGTGTTCCGGCGCCTGGCCGACTTCGGGCGGTACGTCATCGGGGACACGTACGGCAAGGAGAACGAGGGGCTCACCGGCCGCGTCGTCCGCGACATCGCGGCCGAACGCGGCCAGGACCCCTTCCAGTGCCTGGTGGAGATCTGCGCCAACGACGACCTGCGCACGGTGCTGTGGCCGATGCCGACCGACAACGACCCGGCGAGCTGGGCGCTGCGCGCCGAGACCTGGCAGCACGAGGACGTCCTGCTGGGCGGTTCGGACGCGGGCGCGCACCTGGACCGGATGTGCGGGGCCCCGTACACGACCCGGTTCCTCGGTGACTGCCTGCGCGGCCGCGAGCTGCTGCCGCTGGAGCAGGCGGTACGGATGCTGACCGACGACCCGGCGCGGCTGTTCGGGCTGCGCGAGCGCGGCCGGATCGCCGAAGGCTGGTACGCGGACCTGGTGCTGTTCGACCCGGAGCGGATCGAGGCCGGACCGGCGACCCTGGTCCACGACCTGCCGGGCGACAGCCCGCGGCTGGACGCGCGGGCGGTCGGGATCGTGTCGGTGCGGGTCAACGGGGTCGAGACGGTCCGGGACGACCGGGTGACGGGTGCGGTCCCGGGGACGGTGCTCCGGTCGGGCCGGGACACGAGGACGGTGAGCACCAGGTGAGCGGCGGAGGGCAGGGCCGGCACGGGCAGCGTCTGTTCATCGGCGGCGAGTGGGTGGAGCCGGCGGGCGGCCACTACGAGGTGGTCAACCCGGCGGACGAGTCGGTCGTGGGCCTCGCACCGGAGGCCTCGCCCGGGCAGGTACTGGAGGCGGCCGCGGCGGCGGCCGAGGCCTTCGAGGGCTGGTCGCGGACGCGCCCGGAGCAGCGGGCGGCGATCCTGGACCGGGCCGCGGACATCGTCCAGCGGGAGTTCGAGCCGTGGGCCGAGCTGGCCCGGGCGGAGACGGGCGCCCCGACGGGCATCGCGCGGGGCATGCAGGTCGGCGTGGGGGTGGCCCGCTTCCGGCGGTACGCGAAGGGCGCCCTGGAACCGGTCGAGCGGGGGCTCCCGCCGCAGGTCACCGAGGCCGGACCGATGGGGCGGGCGGCCGTGCTGGGGGCGCTGGAGGTGCGCCAGCCGGTCGGCGTGGTCACCTGCATCACCTCGTACAACAACCCGTGGGCGAACCCGGCGGGCAAGGTGGCCCCGGCCCTGGCCATGGGCAACACGGTGGTGGTCAAGCCGGCCCCGCAGGATCCGCTGTCGGTGTTCCGGATGGCCGAAGCGCTGGTGGAGGCCGGGGTGCCGCGGGGCGTGGTCAACGTCGTCGGCGGGCAGGCGGTGGAGGTCGGCGAGGCGGCGGTCGCCTCCCCGCAGGTGGACATGGTGTCCTTCACCGGCTCCACGGCCGTCGGGCAGCGCATCGCGGAGGTCTGCGGCCGTTCCATGAAGCGGCAGCTGATGGAGCTGGGCGGCAAGGGCGCGGCGGTCGTGTTCGAGGACGCGGACCTGGACGCGGCGGTGGCCGGGATCGGCACCACCTTCTCCTTCTACAGCGGCCAGATCTGCACCGCCCCGACCCGGGTGATCGTGCACCGGGCCGTGTACGCGCAGCTGGTCGAGAAGCTGACCGCTTACCTGGGCTACATGAAGGTCGGCGACCCGGCGGCGAAGGGCACGGTCGTCGGGCCGGTGATCTCGGCGGCGCACCGGGACCGGGTGGAGGCGTACGTCGAGCTGGGGCGGAAGGAGGGCGCGCGCCTGGCGTACGGCGGGGCGCGGCCGGTGGTGGGCGGTGGCGGGGGTCGTGCCCGGGGGCGCGGGTTCTACGTCGCGCCCACGCTGCTGGTGGACTGCACGAGCGACATGAGGGTGGTCCGGGAGGAGATCTTCGGGCCGGTGGTGGTGGTCGTGCCGTTCGAGGGCGGGGAGGACGAGGCCGTCGCCCTGGCCAACGACAGCGACTACGGGCTGCTGAGCTACGTGTGGTCCGGGGACGCGGCGCGCGCGTTCCGGGTGGCGCGCCGGCTGCGGGCGGGCGGGGTCGGGGTCAACACCATCGGCCGGAACATGGAGGCGCCGTTCGGCGGCTTCAAGCGGTCGGGGGTCGGCCGTGACGTGGGCTCGTACGCGCTGCACGCGTACAGCGAGGTGCAGTCGATCGTCTGGGCGGGCTGAGGGGGCTGAGGGGGCTGGGGGCGGCTCCGGGTGGGTGCCGGGCGTGCCGGGTGGGCGCCGGGCGTGCCGGGTGGGCGCCGGGGCGGGGCCGGCCGTGGTCGGCCCGCCCCGTCGGTCGTCCTCCGTCAGTCCTCGTCGTCCTCCGTCAGCCCTCGTCGTCCCCCGTCAGTCCTTGTAGTAGTCGGTGAGGACGCAGCCCTTCACCAGGGACGGCTCCTTGCGGAATCCGCTCGGCGGGTTGAAGCCGGGGTGGCAGTTGAGTACCAGCATTCCGCTCCCGGGGGCGAGGAGGGCGCTCATCGCGTCCGAGCTTTCGGATCCCGTGGCGAAGTCCTGGCCGACGATAGGGCCGCTGTTGGTGTTGCCGGGTTTGCCGTTGGCGTGGTCCTTCTCGACCTCGGCCTTGATGGCCGCCTGGAAGACCTTGGGGTCCTTGATCATGAAGATGGCGGTGACGTTGCGGCGTCCGCAGTAGCCGCGCTCGGTGACGGAGTACGTCTTGGCGTCGTACTTGGCGTCCGCGTCGCTGCTGGAGCTCGACGAGTCGCTCTTGGTGGAGCTGATCCGGTCGCACTTGGTGTAGCCGTTGATGATGCGGGCGGCCTCCGCCATCGAGCCGGCCTTGGCCAGCCCCTTGAAGCCCAGGCCGTTGCCCTTCTTCGCGGACCCGCCGTCGCCGCTGCTTCCGTTCCCGCTTCCGCTTCCGCTTCCGCCTTCGAGGCCGCCGATCGCGGCGATGCCGGAGCCCACGGCGGCGTCGTCGCCACCTCCACAGGCGGTGAGGGTGAGGAGTGCGGCGAAGGCCGTGGCAGTGGCGGTGACCGTCCTGGTGGCCGTCCTGGTGGTTGTCCTGGTGGGCGTGGTAGTCGTCTTTGCGACTGTCTTGGAGCTCATGACCGTGTGTCCCCCGTGTCGATGACCTTGATCGTCGGGAGCCTAGGTGGGCCGACATGTCCGCGCCAAACGTCGTGGCCGAAAACTGGCACGGGAAAGTTTTGGAACGGGCAAAACGGGCACAGCTGCGGTTTCCGTATACCGGAACCCGCTTCCAGGCTCCTCTGAACCGGGGGTAACACCGGCATGTGAACCTTTCATTGCCGATTCGTGAACGGCCCAGGATGCTGGATTCCAAGGGGAATCACCGTCCTGAGATCCGGAACAAAAACCTCCGGATATGGAAACCGCAGGATCTACCGTCCTGTGGCATGACTCAGCTGGACGTTCGGCCCGGAGCCGAAGACACGGCACGCGACGTCGCCGACGTACGCGGCAAGGGCCTCGGCAAGGGGTCCGTGGGACTGGTGGGCAGTGCCGTCATCGGCATCTCCACCGTCGCCCCCGTCTACTGCCTGACCTCGACCCTCGGCTCCACAGCCGGCGAGGTCGGCGTCCAGATGCCCGCCGTCTTCCTGGCCGGCTTCCTACCGATGCTCTTGGTGGCCTTCGCCTACCGCGAGCTCAACAAGGCCATGCCCGACTGCGGCACCTCCTTCACCTGGACCGTGAAGGCCTTCGGCCCGCGGATCGGCTGGATGTGCGGCTGGGGCCTGGTGATCGCCACGATCATCGTGCTCTCCAACCTCGCCGGTGTCGCCACCTCCTACTTCTGGCTACTGGCCGGCGAGATCACCGGCAGCGAATCGGTCGCCGCCCTCGACGACAACAAGCTCGTCCACATCGCGACCTGCCTCACCCTCGTCGCCGTCGCGACCGCCATCAGCTACCGCGGCATGACCGCCACGAAGGGCGTCCAGTACGCCCTGGTCGGCCTCCAGCTCGCCGTCCTCGCCGTGTTCGTCGTCATGGCCTTCCAGAAGGCCACCACGGGTGATGCAGGTTCCGCCGGCGCCTTCGACACCGGCCTGGACTTCTCCTGGCAGTGGATGAACCCCTTCGCGGTCGAGTCCATGGCCGCCTTCACCGCCGGGATCTCCCTCTCGATCTTCATGTACTGGGGCTGGGACGCCTGCCTGGCCACCAACGAGGAGACCACCGGCTCCACCAAGACCCCCGGCCGCGCCTCGCTCATCGCCATGGTCGTCCTCGTCGGCTCCTACCTGGCCACCGGCATCGCCGCCCAGATGGCCGTCGGATCCGGCTCCACCGGCCTCGGCCTCGGCAACCCCGACACCTCCGGCAACGTCTTCGCGGCCCTCGCCGGCCCCGTCATGGGCCCCGTCCTCGGCGTCCTGCTCTTCGTCGCCGTCCTCGCCTCGGCCGCCGCCTCCCTGCAGACCACCTTCATCCCGGTCGCCCGCACCGTCCTCGCCATGTCCACGTACGAGGCCCTGCCGCCCGCGTACGCCAAGGTCCACCCGCGCTTCAAGACCCCCGGCCGCGCCACCGTCATGGCGGGCGTCGCGACCGGTGCGTTCTACACCGTCATGACCCTGGTCAGCGAGAACGTCCTCACCGACACGATCTTCGCGCTCGGCCTGATGATCTGCTTCTACTACGCCCTGACCGCCTTCGCCTGCGCCTGGTACTTCCGCGGCGAGCTGCGCCGCAGCACCCGCGACCTGTTCCTCAAGGGCGTCTTCCCGGTCCTGGGCGGACTGCTGCTGGCCGCCGTCTTCTTCAAGACCCTGATCGACATGTGGGACCCGGCGTACGGCTCCGGCTCCACCGTCCTCGGCGTCGGCAGCGTCTTCGTCATCGGTGTCGGCCTGCTCGCCCTCGGCCTGATCGTCATGGCGGTGACCGAACGCCGCAGCCCCGCCTTCTTCCGGGGTGAGGTCCTGACGAAGTCGACGCCGTCGCTGGTGGTCGAGGACTGAGCCCGAGGGGGGCGTCGTAGCGGTGCCTGAGTCGTAGCGGTGCCTGAGTCGCATCGGTGCCTGAGTCGCACCGGTGCACGAGTTGCACCGGTGCGCGGAACGAACGTC
>NZ_JBHXTC010000037.1:74201-76900 GCF_042677605.1 Streptomyces sp. NPDC127106
GCCCGCCCCCAGACGAGCGCCGCGCCGCCCCCCCCCCCGGCCGCGCCGCGGGGGGGGGCCCCCCCGGGCCCGGCAGGTCGTTTGACCGGGCATGGACGCCAAGAACCCCACGAACGCCAAGACCGCCGGCCGTGCGAAGCACGCCAGGACCGCACCGGGCGCCGGGACCGCCGGGAACGCCCTGAAGCGCGGCCTCGCCGCCCTCGCCCTCTCCTCCGGAGCCCTCGGCCTCGCCGCCGGCGCCGCCCACGCCGACAACGCCACCCTCCAGGCGGCCGCCCCGCTCGCCAAGCGCGTCGGCGACATCGTCGACCACCCGGGCCAGGCCGTGCAGGACACCAAGACCGCCCTGGAGGTCACCGGCACCGTGGCCGGAGCCGCGGCCCAGTCCACCGAGAGCTCGCTCGCGGGCGCCGGCGGCGCCCTGCAGACCATGCCGCAGGCCCCGTCGGTCAAGGCGCCGTCGGGCAAGTAGCCGGGCCGGGAGTCGGTCGTTGGTCACCACATGATCCTGTGGCTGCTCAACTCCCTCTCCACCCTCACCCTCGGCCTCCTCCTGGTGGGCGGCTTCACGGGCCTCGCCGTGGCCGGCAGCCTCGCCGCCCGCCGCCGCTTCCCCCATCTGGCGGGCGGCGAGCACAACGAAATGGTCGGCGTAGCGCTCGGGATGTTCGGCGCGATCTACGGCATCATCCTCGCGTTCGTGGTCGTCACCCTCTGGACCCAGCTGGAGAACGCCCAGCACATCGTCTCCACCGAGGCCACCGACCTGGCCCTGATCGTCCGCAGCGCCGAGGCCTTCCCGCCGGAGGAGCGCGCCCGCGTCGAGCAGGCGGTCGGCCAGTACGTGCATGCCGTCGTCGAAGTGCAGTGGCCGCTGATGCGCGAGGGCCGGCCCAGCTACGACGCCACCGCGCACCAGACCCACGGCCTGTACCAGGCGCTCCAGGCGTACGAGCCCACCGGCGCCCGCAGGACCACCTTCTACGAGCAGGCCGCCGACCGCCTCAGCGACGTCGCCGCCCAGCGCCGGGCCCGCATCGACATGGCCGAGACCTCCCTGCCGATGCTGCTCCAGCTCCTGGTGTACGGGGGCGCGCTGGTGATCCTCCCGCTCACCTTCCTCTTCGGATTGCGCAGCCTGAAGATGCAGCTGCTGTTCGTGTCGGCGGTGGCCGGGCTGATCGGCTTCAGCCTGCTGCTGGTGATGGTCCTGGACCGGCCGTTCGCGGGGGAGCTGAGCGTGAGCCCGGCCCCGTACAAGGAGGGGGCCCTGGTGCAGTTCTGGGCACGGTAGTGGTGGCGGTGCGGTGACGGTGGTGGGGGCGGTGGCGGTTGCGGGGTGGACGTCGGGACCGGATGCTTTTCGCAGCGCCGTGAGGCCCGCCGCCGATAGCGCGAGGGAGTGGAGGGAAGTGGTGTGATGGGTGCGGAACGCCCGACCTCGCCGGTCAACTCCCACAATGAATGGGATCCCCTGGAGGAGGTCATCGTCGGGCGGATCGACGGCATGACGATCCCCTCCGACCACCCGGTCGTGTCCTGCAACATCCCGCCGTGGGCGGCGCGCCTCCAGAAGCTCGCCGCCGGCCTCCAGTACCCGCGCATGCTGGTCGAACCGGCGCAACAGGAGCTGGAACAGTTCGTCGCGCTGCTGGAGTCCCTCGACATCACGGTCAGGCGACCGGACACGGTCCAGCACGGCCGCCGCTTCGGCACGCCCGACTGGACGTCACGCGGCTTCGGCAGCAGCTGTCCGCGGGACAGCATGCTCGTGATCGGCGACGAGATCATCGAGACCCCGATGGCATGGCCGTGCCGGTACTTCGAGACCCACGCCTACCGCACGATCCTCAAGGACTACTTCCGGCGTGGCGCACGCTGGACCGCGGCACCCAGACCGCAGCTCACCGACGCATTGTTCGAGACGGATTTCCGGGTCCCCGGACCCGGCGAGCCCATGCGGTACATCCTCACCGAGTTCGAGCCGGTGTTCGATGCTGCGGATTTCGTACGGGCCGGACGCGACCTGTTCGTCACGCGCAGCAACGTCACCAACAGCATGGGCATCGAATGGCTGCGCCGCCATCTCGAACCGGCCTACCGCATCCACGAGGTCGAGAGCCGCTGCCGCACGCCCATGCACATCGACACGACGTTCGTCCCGCTCGCGCCCGGAAAGGTACTGGTCAACCCCGAATACGTCGACGTGGACCGCCTGCCCGAGGTCCTGCGCTCGTGGGACGTCCTGATCGCCCCGGAGCCCACGCCGCCCGACGGGCGCCTGCTCAAGGTCACCTCGCTGTGCGGCAAGTGGCTGAGCATGAACGTCCTCATGGTCGACGAGAAACGGGTGATCGCGGAGCGCCACCACACCGGCATGCTGCGCGCGCTGGAGCGGTGGGGCTTCGAGCCGATCCCGTGCGACCTCCTGCACTACGCGCCGTTCGCAGGCTCGTTCCACTGTGCGACGCTCGACGTCAGGCGCCGGGGGGTGCTTGAGTCGTATTTCCCCTGAGTCGGGCTTTGGCCTTCTGGGGGCTTCTGGCCTCTGGGCCTTCTGGCCGTCTGGGCCCCTGAGTTCCCTTCTCTGAGTAGCCGTCAGCCGTTGCTGAGACCGTAGTCAGGTCTCAGCATTCCGGGCATTCCGGCCCGGAAGGTCCGTCACATCACCAAAGCGTGAGGGCTTCGGCTTGAGT